>NZ_BRCY01000006.1:0-172660 GCF_023708045.1 Halomonas sp. NCCP-2165 | reverse complement strand
GATGATGTGCTCTACCACCGTGGCCTCTGTGGCGAAGGGGCTGCGCTCAGGGCGCGATGAGCGATCCTGGAGGCCGGCCTCGCCCGCTTCACGAAAGCGGCGTACCCACTTGTAGACGGTCCGTACACTGACGCCTTGCGCCTGGGCAACTTCCTCGGGGCGAAGCCCTTCTTCGAGGACTCGGCGGACCAGCAGGGCTCGACCATGAGGAGTGAGACGGGCATTCTTATGGGTGTTCATCCGGGCCTCCTGGAGGTTGGTTTGGTTCGCACCCCCAGTTTTCCGGGTCGGCTCCGGATGAACAACCTACCGAGAGATCACAGCTAGGCGTCAGCGACCAGTCATGCAACGGCGCCCTCGCCATGGCTCGACTCAGTCGCAGAAGCCCCAGCCTTCCAGCAGCATGCGCAGCTTCTCCACCCGGGCGCGGTTCTTGCCCAGGTCGGTGATGCCCAACCGCGAGGCGCTGCGTACATGGCAGACGCCCTCGTCCTCGCTCCACAGCAGCTCCAGGTCATCGACGAAGCCCAGGGCCGAGTGACACTCGGCGTGCAGATAGGTATCGCTGGCGGTGATCACCTCCGCCTCTTCGCACCCCATCAACGCGGTCTTGAGGCGACGCATCATCTCGGCCGGGCAGCGATCGCCCGGCTCCAGGGGGGCGATATAGTGGGCCGCATCCTCGGCCTGGCTGCAGACGCTGTTGCGGGTACTGGGGCAGGCCGCCAGGCGCCCCTGGTGAGCGCCGAGCGATTCCGGACGCTTGCTGGTCAATGGGTTGGTCAGCATCGAGGCCTCCTCGCGCAGTGGGCTGCGCATCGTTGTGGTGTCGTGGTCGGCAGAGGCATCGCTCCTGCCATCGGCCTTCTTCAGAGGCCTTATATGGAAATATTTTCCATAAACGTTCTCGTGTCAAGCCTGCCGGTGAATCCGGATCACCGTCCCCCGAGGTTTTCGACCTTGGTCTATCTCAGTCAACGCCACTCCCGCGGCCGCTGCAAGCAGGCCCCATCAACGGCCCCGCAGCCGGCCCCGGCAACGCCACGAACCGGCGCCTTGAGCCGGGATTCGAACCGGCGACGACAGCCCTAGCCTGGCATGGCAAGATGACCGCCTCGGGTCAGCGCCCTGCGACCCGCCCGAATGGATGGCGCGCCGGTGCAGACCCCGGCGCCCGGTACAAGGACCCTCGCCGTGAAGTTGATTCACACCTCGGACTGGCATCTCGGCCAGACCTTTCATGGCCAGGAGCGCCATGCGGAGCACCACGCCTTCCTCACCTGGCTGCTCGACACCCTGGTGGAACGCCAGGCCGATGCCCTGCTGGTGGCCGGCGATATCTTCGACGTGGTCAATCCCTCGCTGCGCGCCCAGGAACTGCTGTACGACTTTATCGTCGGCGCTCACGAGCGGCTGCCGAACCTCGATATGGTGCTGATCGCCGGCAACCACGACAGCGGCAACCGTATCGAGCTGCCGGCCCCCTTGATGAGGCGCTTGCGCACCCATGCCTTGGGCCGGGTGCGCTGGCTCGACGACGGCCGCCTGGACGCCGAACGCCTGCTGGTTCCGCTCACCGATGCCGCGGGCGAGACTCGGGCCTGGTGCCTGGCGCTGCCCTTCCTGCGCCCCGCCGAGGTCACCGGCAACGGCCTGGCGGCAGACCCCGCCGCGGAGGGAGGCAACGACTACGTGGCCGGTATCGAGCGGGTGCATCGCCAGCTGATCGAGGCCGCCCGGGCGCGCCGCCGGCCGGATCAGGCCCTGGTGGCCATGAGCCATGCCCACCTGCATGGTGCCGCCGTCTCCGAGGCCAGCGAACGGCCCATCGTGATCGGCGGCGAGGAGTCGCTCTCCGCCACCCTCTTCCCCGCCGAGATCGCCTATGTGGCCCTCGGCCATCTGCACCGTCCCCAGCGCGTCGGCGAGGCGCGCATCCGCTACAGCGGCAGCCCCCTGCCCCTGGACTTCAGCGAGGTGGGCTACCCCCATCAGGTGGTGGCGGTGACCCTTAAGGGCGCCGCGCTGGCCGACGTGGAGAGCCTGCCGATTCCCCGCCCGGTGGCCATGCATCGGGTCGGCCCCGCCCCCCTCGAGGCGGTGCTGGCCGAGCTGGAGGCCCTGCCCCAGGACCCGGCCCTGCCCCGGGAACAGTGGCCCTGGCTGGAGGTGCGGGTGGAACTGGAGGCGCCGCTTCCCGACCTGCGGGCGCGCATCGACGCCGCCCTGGAAGGCAAGGCGCTACGCCTGCTGCGCCTGGAGCGGCGCCTGCCCCGGGGCGGTGAGACACCCACCGCGGCCCGGGTCGATCTCGCCTCCCTGGGCCCGCGCAAGCTCTTCCAGCACACCTGGGCGCGCCACTGGGAGGCGCCCCCGAGTGAGGCGGTGATGGCCGACTTCGACCGCCTGCTCCAGGACGTCCTCGACGAGGGGGAGCCGTCATGAGAATCCTCGCCCTGCGCCTGCAGAACCTCGCCTCCCTGCCCGGCCCCCTGACGCTCGACTTCACCGACTCGCCGCTGCGCGACGCCGGCCTCTTCGCGATCACCGGCCCCACCGGCGCCGGGAACTTGAGAGAGCCCCTGCTGGAGGGACGCCCATGAGAATCCTCGCCCTGCGCCTGCAGAACCTCGCCTCCCTGCCCGGCCCCCTGGCGCTCGACTTCACCGACTCGCCGCTGCGCGACGCCGGCCTCTTCGCGATCACCGGCCCCACCGGCGCCGGCAAGAGCACCTTGCTCGATGCCCTCTGCCTGGCGCTCTACGGCAATACCCCACGGCTGCGCCAGGCCCCCGGCCGCGAAGCGCCGCTGCCCGACGTGGCGGGCGAGACGGTCGGCACCGCCGACCCCCGCACCCTGCTGCGCCGGGGGGCGGCCAGCGGCCATGCCGAGGTGGACTTCCTGGGCCGCGACGGTCGCCGCTACCGGGCCCGCTGGGCGGTGCGCCGCGCCCGGGAGAAGGTCGGGGGGCGCCTGCAGGCGGTGGAGCAGTCGCTCACCGACCTGGACGACGACCGCCTGCTGACCACCCAGAAGCGCGAGTTCGCCGAGCTGCTGCCCCGGCGCCTGGGCCTCACCTTCGACCAGTTCACCCGCGCCGTGCTGCTGGCCCAGAGCGAGTTCGCCGCCTTCCTCAAGGCCGACGACAACGAGCGCAGCGACCTGCTGGAACGCCTCACCGGCACCGCCGAGTACTCGCGGATCTCCATCGCCGCCTACCGCCGCGCCAGCGAGGCCAGGAAGGGCGTGGCCGAGCTGGAGGCCCGGCTCGCCGACGACCTGCCCGCCGAGGCCGAGGCCCGGGCCACCCTGGAGCGCGAGGTCGAGGCCGCCGAGACCCGCCTCGCCGAGCTCAACCGACAGGCCACCGAGCTGGAGCGGCGCCGGCAGTGGCACGCCACGGACCGGCACCTGAGTGACGCCTACCGGCAGGGCCTGGCGAGCCAGCAAGAGGCCGAGGCCCACTGGCAGGCCTTGGCCTCCGCCCGCACCGAGCGGGACTGGCGACGCCTGCTCGCCCCCCAGCGCCATGCCCTGGCGCGCCAGGCCGCCCTGCCCGAAGAGCTCGCCAGCCTCGAGGCCAGCCACGCCGAGACCCATCAGGCCCTGGCCGAGGCCGAGACCAAGCAACGCCATGCCGCCGAGACCCTCGACCAGGCCAAGGCGACGCTGGAGACGGCCGTGGCGGCCCGCCAGGCCGCCGAGCCCGAAGTACGTATCGCCCGCGAACTGGCCCAGCAACTGGCCGGTGTGGAGCAGGAGCTGGCGACGCTGACCCGGACCCGTCAGGAACGGCAGGCCGAAGCGACGCAACTCGCGACCCGGCACCAGGAGCAGCTCGATGCCCGGCAACAGCTGCTGCAGGAGCGCGACCGCTGGCAGGCCACCCTGACCCGCCTGCTGGGCGATCATGACGACCGTGACGCCGTCCGCCGAGCGGTTCAGGAGCGCCATGACCGGGCCGCCCGCCGCCGCCTCGCCCTGGGGGAACTGGCCAGCCGCTGGCAGGAGCAGCAGCGCGCCGAGCACCGGCGCCAGGAGCTCGTCCGCCAGTGTCAGGAAGAGAGTCGGCGCCGCGACACCCTTCTCGCGGAGGGCCAGGCCGCCCGTGAGCGACTGGACCATGCCCAGTCTCACCTGGACAGCGTCTCGGCCCTGATCGAGCGGCAGCGGGCGGTACGCAGCGAGAGCGTGGCGCGGCTCCGCGAGACCCTGGCGGAGGAGCAACCCTGCCCGGTGTGCGGCGGCCTAGACCACCCCTACCGCCAACGCCCCCCCACCAGCCCCGAGGCCGCCCAGCTCGCCGCCCAGGAGGCCGAAGAGGCGCGCCAACTGGGCGAGGCCCGGGAGCGGCTCGACCAGGCGCAACGCCGGCACCAGGAACGGGTGGGTGACTACCGCATGGCGGAGCGTGCCCTGAAGCAGTTGGCCAGCGACCTGGCGGCGGCCGAACATCGCCTGGCGGCGGCCAACCAGGCGCTGCAGGCAGAGTCGCTATGGGACGAGCTGGCCGCCATCGCCGTCGAAGCCCGGGACGCCTGGCTGACGTCCCGGCAACAGGCCAGCGAAGACGAGCGTGACCGGCAGGCCGAGGCGCTGGCCGCCTTCGCCGAGGCCGAACGCGCCCTGGCTCCCCTCGATGAGCGACTGCGCCGGGGCGAGATCGCGCTGGCCCAGCTCGAGGCCCGCCGCCAGGGCCTCGACCAGGAGCTGGCCAAGCTGGAGGCCCAGCTTCCTCCTCTGCACCAGGAGCGGGAGCGCCTGGCCACCGAGCTGCGCACCCGCCTGGGTGATTACCCCAGCGCCGATGCCTGGCAGCAACAGCTGGATCGGCAACAGGCCCAGGCCACCCAGGCCCGGGACAGCGCCCTCGCCCAACGACACGCCGCCGAGCAGGCGTACCAGCGCCTCGACCAGCGCCGAGACCACGAGGCCGAGCGGCTGGCCCAGCTACGCCGGGAGCTGGAACGCCTGGATCAGGAACTGGACGCCTGGCGGCAGCGACATCCCGAGCTGGACGATGCCACCCTGGCCCGCCTGCTGGCCCAGCCCGAGGACGAGGCCAGGGCTCAGGAGCGGGCCTTGGACGAGGCCGAACGTCGCCGCCAGCAGGCCGCCGCCACCCTGGCCGAGCGCCGCCAGCAACTGCTGACCCATCGCCGTGAAGTCGCCCCACAGGCCGAGGACGAGGCCCTGCTGGCCGAGGCCATGGACGCCGAGCTGGCCCAACAAGAGGCGGCATCCAGCGCGGCCCAGGCCGAGCTGGCCCCGAAGCGGGAGGAAGCCCAGCAGGTCCGCGACGCCGCCGTCTATGCCCGGAATGACGACGACCGCAAGCGTGCCCGCCAGCAAGAGGGCCGGGCGGCGCTGGAGGCGGCCCGCGCCGAGTATCGCCGCTGGGGCCAGATCAGCGAGCTGATCGGCTCCGCCGAAGGCAAGGCCTTCCGACGCATCGCCCAGGCCTACAACCTGGAGCAGTTGCTGGAGCACGCCAACGCCCACCTGGGCAGCCTGAGCCGCCGCTATCGGTTGATTCGCGGCGGCAGCGAACTGGGCCTGCTGGTGGTGGATCATGACATGGGCGACGAGACCCGCTCGGTGCACTCCCTCTCCGGCGGCGAGACCTTCCTGGTCTCCCTGGCCCTGGCCCTGGGCCTCGCCTCCATGGCCTCCGGGGAGCTGACGATCGAGTCGCTGTTTATCGACGAGGGCTTCGGCAGCCTCGACCCCCAGTCGCTGGCCCTGGCCATGGAGGCCCTGGACGGCCTCCAGGCCCTGGGCCGCCGGGTCGGGGTGATCTCCCATGTCCAGGAGATGCACGAACGCATCCCGGTGCAGATCCGGGTGGAGCCGCTGGGCAACGGCACCAGCCGCGCCCGGCTGGTCAGTGTCTAAGCGCTGAGACTCACACGCCCCCGGAGACGACACCATGCATATCGGTATCCTGACCCTGCGCCTCTCGCTGCCCGGCTGTCGCTCCCTCAAGGAGAAGCGCCAGCGCATGGGCGGCCTGCATGAACGCTTCGGCCGCCAGCCGGCGGTGGCGGTCTGCGAGAGCGGCGACCTCGACCGCCTGGAGGCCAGCGAATGGACCTTCGTGGCCACCGCCACCACAGCACAGAAAGTGGAGTCGCTGCTCGCGGAGATCGAGGACAAGATCCAGCGCGGCGTCGACGGGCGGGTGATGGAGGCGACCCGGGAGTTGCTCTAGCGACCGGCGCCTATGCCCCAGGGAGAAAGGGGTACGTCCCCGACTTCGTCACCTACTTTTTCTTATTAGCAACTCCAAAAGGAATATGCACAGAAGGAAGAACCGAAGACGAAGGCTCCAAATGAAGCTTTTGATCATCAAAGAATATATGGGGTTTCAAGATATCCAACACCTTTGACTTTTCAACCCCTCCCATAAAAAATTCCTCATTAACCAATATATCCCACTCACGCATTGTATTGATAACACGCTTATGGGAAGGTGCATTACGTGCCGTTACGATAGACACCTTAAGAACCGGATCATAAGATGGGTCTTCCTCTGCCTTTTTCAGCTCTAGCTTTTGAATATTAGAAACCCTCTGAAGAAAACTTTTCAATGGACCAGGATTATGGGCAACATTCGCCATTTTAGACTCATGCTTATGAAAATCATCAAGCTCTCCACTTGACTTATAAACCGTTTCGGCTTCATCATCAGCAATCACACCGTCAAAGTCGAACGCAATTCGAAGCTCAAAATCAGTTTGATCATCTACTATATCACCCTTAAGGATTTGCCCCGCCGGATATCCCGAAAGAACTGCCTGCTTTACATCCTGATGATTAGCCGAGAGAAAAAGCTCAATATCAAAAGCGGGAATATACTTATACGGAGATTTTCCTTGAAGAAAGACAGCGCGCGTCATGCCAAGCTCATAATACTCTATCGAGTTCATCACCCTAAGCCCAGTATCAGGATCATTTCTCGACAAGAGAATCACTTCGACAGGCGGGTCTTCCGGGCACAGCTTATTAAGTTAAAGAAGGCGCCTAACAAATGGAAAAGCAACACCTCTATCTAAAGGCTCATCCTGCTTTTCCCTCTGATATTTACGGTATTCTTTCTCTCCCTGGGTACGGAACACCTCATCGGAGTCCTGAAGGTTGAGCAATGCGCTAGAAGAAAGACCCACGACCAGCCTAGTGGTTAAATCATAAGGCATAGCGACTCCGATTACATAGAAAGCCCTTGAAAACAGATATCATAAAACTGAAAGTAGAGCCAGCTTATGTGGTTACCGTTTCCGCCGCCGGCTTCTGCTTGGCTGTCTCCGCTTTGACGCGCTCCAGCAGCACCCTGGCCGAGAACTCACCGCTGATCAGATCAGGGGTGGGCGGCGCGCCAGGCTTGGGATACCGCTCTCACCCAGTGCCACGAATCGTAGCGGCGCTATTTCAGGTACGGAACGACCTCGTTGCCGTCTTCGGTCATCAGCGCGACCAGCTTGGGGTGTACGAAGAGCTTCTCACGACCGGCTCGCACCTCCTTGAGTACGCCGATATCGCATAGCTGCTGCAGATAGTTCGAGGCCGTCTGGCGCTTGGCGATATCGCGCTCCACCAGGTTATGGATGCGGCAGTAGGGCTGCTCGAAGATCACCTGCACCAGCTCATGGCTATAGACCCGAGGCAGCTCCTGCTGGATGTAACCCGTGGTCTCCTCGATCAGGGCTCGGGTCGCCGCGATCTTGTCGGTGGTCCAGCGCGCCGTGTACTCCACGGCCTTGAGCATATAGAGCAGCCACTCCTGCCACTGCCCTTCACGCGTCACCGCCAACAGCAGGCGGTAGTAGTCGGGCTTGTTGAGCACGATGTAACGACTGAGGTAGAGGATCGGCAACGACAGCAACTGCCGTTCGATCAGGTAGAGGATGTTCAGTACCCGCCCGGTACGGCCGTTGCCATCGGTGAAGGGATGGATCGCCTCGAACTGGTAATGGGCCACGGCCATCTTGATCAAGGGGTCGACGCCATCCTCCTCATGCAGGTAGCGCTCCCAGTTGGCCAGCATTTCCCGCAGAGCCTCCTCCCCCATGGGCGGGGTATAGATCACCTCGCCGGAGGCCAGATTGGTCAAGGTGGTGCCCGGCACCCGGCGAATTTCCATCTCCACGCCCTTGATGGTGCTGCAGATCTCTACGGCGGTATTGGTACACAGCGGTCGCCCGACCAGTTCCCGGTAGCCACGGCTCAGCGCGGTGCGATAGCGCAATGCCTCCTTGGTCGCCGGATCGGCATGGGTATCTTCCTGGGCGAACTGGAAGAGCCGATCGGTGGTGGTGACGATGTTCTCGATCTCCGAACTGTCGCGGGCTTCCAGCAGGGGCAACAGGTTGATCAGCAGCCTCTGGTTGGGCAGCAGCGCCCCCGCCTGCTTCAGCTCCGCCAGGGCCGCTCGAGCGGGTATACAGGCCTTGAGCACGGCCGGCGTCTCGAGTTCCTCGACCGGGGGCAGCGGCGGCAAGTCATTGTGAGGTTGGTCGGGGCGCCAGCTCATGTTCATTTTTTCCTCGAAAATCGACACGTCGTCAGCTTATGTCGATGCCGTCGACATATCCAGAGGACGTGTCGAATAAACCGAGATTTTTAAACATGTCGTAACGACGTGTCGATGCCATCGACATGCCCGCGCAGCGTGTCGAAAAAATCTCGTTTCTTGAACATGTCAGCTCGCCTTCCAGAGGGCGTCGTTGAGGGCCTCGAGGACCTCGTGGTTGAGCCGCTTGGCCAGGCGGTCGAGCCCTGCGCGAGAGCATTCGTCCGCGTCCTGCTCGCTGCCGGCATCGGGGCGGTCGTGGTAGGCTGCTCCCATCATCGACAGGAGCCAGATATGACCGCCAGCCAACTGCTCGAGACCCTGGTGGGCTTTCCCACCGTGTCCCGGGATTCCAACCTGGAACTGATCCGCTGGGTCGAGGCCTACCTCGACGACCATGGCGTGCCCCATCAGCGCATCGAGAGCGACGACGGGCGCAAGGCCAACCTCCTGGCGCGCATCGGGCCCGAGGTGGCCGGGGGCGTCGTGCTCTCCGGGCATACCGACGTGGTACCGGTGGATGGCCAGCCCTGGTCCAGCGACCCTTTCACCCTCACCGACAAGGGCGACGGCCGCCTCTACGGCCGCGGCACCTGCGACATGAAGGGCTTTATCGCCTGTGCCCTGGCCCAGGTACCCGAGTGGGTGCGGCTGGACCTGCCGGTGCCCCTCTACCTGGCGCTCTCCTACGACGAAGAGGTGGGCTGCATCGGCGCCCCGCGCATGATCGAGAGGCTGATGGCCGAACATCCGCGCCCCGCGGCGGTGATCGTCGGCGAGCCGACCCTGATGCACCCGGTGGTGGCCCACAAGGGCGCCACCAACCTGCGCACCACCGTCACCGGCCGCGCCAGCCACTCCAGCCAGGTCGACCAGGGGGTCTCGGCGATCCATGTCGCCGCCCGGCTGGTCACCTATATCGAGGAGGTGATGGCGGAGCTCAGGGCCGAGGGGCGCGTCGACGAGGCCTTCAACGTGGTCCACTCGAGCCTGCATGTAGGCAAGATCGCCGGCGGCACGGCGATCAATATCATGGCCCGGGAGTGTGTCTTCGAGTGGGAGATCCGTCACCTGCCGTCGGATCGCTTCGACGAGCTGCTGGGCCGGGTTCAGGCCCGGGCCGCCGAGCTCGAGGCGGAGATGCGCGAGCGCGCGCCCCAGGCCGCCATCGTCACCGAGGCCCTCAACGAGACGGTGCCGGCCCTGGCCGACGACAACAACGCCGAGGTGCTCGAGCTCTGCCAGTCGCTGCTGGGCGAGCGCCCCGCCGGCGCCGTGGCCTATGCCACCGAGGCGGGCCAGTTTCAGCGCCAAGGGCTGCCCACGCTGATCTGCGGCCCCGGCAGCATCGCTCAGGCCCACCAGCCGGACGAATATATCGAGCTCGCCGAGCTGGAGGCGGGCAGCCGTTTCATGGCGGCGCTGGGCCAGCACCTGACCACGACCTGAGGAGATGGCTCCCATGCCGCGACTACTGATCGTCAAGACCGGCGATGCCTTCCCCGAGGTGGTGGAGGCCCATGGCGACTTCGAGGCGCTGTTTCGCCAGGCCCTGGCCCGGGAGGGCTTCGCCGCGGAGGTCTTCGATGCCCGCCACGAGGCGCTGCCCGACCTGGACGGGATCGATGGCCTCTATCTCACCGGCTCCCATAGCATGGTCAGCGATGCCGAGCCCTGGAGCGAGGCGCTCAAGCCCTGGCTTCGCGAGGCCCGCCGGCGAGAGCTGCCGATGCTGGGGGTCTGCTACGGGCACCAGCTGATGGCCGCGGCCTTCGGCGGCGTCAGCGACTATCACCCGGCGGGGCGCGAGTCCGGCACCCATACGCTGACACTCACCGCGGCGGGCCGTGAGGATGCCCTGTTCGGCGCCCTGCCCGAGCGCTTCCCGGCCCAGTTGACCCATGCCCAGTCGGTGCTCGAGGCCCCCCGGGATGCCACGGTGCTGGCCCGCAATGCCCATGATGCCCATCAGGCACTGCGTTACGGGCCGCGCCAGTGGAGCGTGCAGTTTCATCCGGAATTCACCCCGGCGGTGATGCACGCCTACCTGGCTCGCCAGGTAGAGGCCTTGCGCGACCAGGGACAGGACCCCCAGGCCCTGCTCGACGGGGTGACCGACACCCCGGAAAGCGGTTCGCTGCTAACGCGCTTCGCGCGTCTCTTGTAACTGGCCCCCAGGCCCGTTCGACGGGGTGACCGACACCCCGGAAAGCGGCTCGCTGCTAACGCGCTTCGCGCGGCTGCTCGGCTAGCCCCGGCGAGTCGTCTCCGCCCTCCCGCTCGGCGGCCTCGGCGAGAATCCGCTGGGGGTCCGGGGCCCCCTCGGCCACCTTGCGATGCTGGCGCAGCAGGTCCAGCAGGCCGCTGCCCAGCAGGGCGGCGAGGATCAGGCCACCGCCGACGAAGGCCAGCGGTGGCGGTACCTCACCGACCCACGCCCACACCAGCAGGGTGCCCACCAGGGTCTCCAGCAGCATCACCAGGCTGACCTCGGCCCCCGGCAGGTAGCGGGGGCCACTCTGGATCAGGTAGTAGGCCGCCGGCAGGAACACCACGCCCAGCAGCAGCAGTCGCAGCAGGTCCGCCAGCGGCGGTAACTGCATGCCGCCCAGGGCCAGCGCCGGCAGCAGCATCACCAGGCAGCCCAGCGGCAGGATCACGGTGGTATCCACGCCGCGCTGGGCGCTGGCCACGGTCATGTTGATGGCGATCGACAGCGGAATCGCCAGGGCCATCAGCAGCCCCAGGGGCGAGCCCTTGCCCACCTCGCCGGCGGCCATCAGCCCCGCCCCCAGCACGCAGAGCAGGATCACCACCCAGGTCTGACCACGCAGGCGCTGGCGGAACAGCAACAGCCCCAGCAACCCCGCCACCAGCGGCGCCAGGTTCTGGATCACCAGCACATTGCCGGCGGCGGTCAGGCGTACCGCCGCCACGAAGCCCCAGGCGGACCCGGCGAAGGCCAGCGGACACCACAGGGCCGCCGGACCGCAGGCACGCAGCGCCTCGGGCAGCCGGCGACCGTAACGGGCCAGGGCCACCAGGCCCAGCATCAGCCCCAGCAACAGCGCCCGCCAGAACATGAACACCTCCACCTCCACCTGGGTGGCCTTGACGAAGAGGGCATCGGGGGAGAGCAGCAGCACCCCGAGCCCGGTAATCAGGTAACCGCGGGCGCGCCTCGAGAGTCCCTGGCACATGGCATATCTCCTTGATAAGGGGTTCCGTCAGTCTCGGCAGTCACCAAAAAAACGCAGGCCGGGGAACGTCCCCGGCCTGCGTGGTTACGACTCGTCTGACGACGCCGCCCCGGGAAAGCCGCCCATATCATCGGCGGCCCCCAGGGTGCGGTCAGTGACGCTCCCCCACCGGGGGAGCGGGCTCGCCCCGCGCGATGCTCTCCTCTGCCGCCTCATCGTGCAGGCGGCGGGCATCCAGGGCGCCGTCGGCGGCCTTGCGGCGCTGCCGATAGAGGTCGCGCAGGGAGCTGGAGAGCATGGCGGCAATGATCATGCCACCGCCCAGGAAGGCCAGCGCCGTCGGCACCTCGCCCACCCACCACCAGACCAGCAGGGTACCCACCAGGGTCTCCACCAGCATCATCAGGCTGACCTCGGCGCCCGGCAGATAGCGTGCGCCGGTCTGGATCAGGAAATAAGCCAGCGGCAGGAGCAGTCCCATCATCGCCAGGCGCTGGATATCTTCGGGCTCGGGCCACTGGACGCCCCCCATCAGTGCCGCCGGCAGCAGCATGGCGAGACACCCCAGAGGCAGCACCACCGTGGTATCGATGCCCCGGGTACCACTGCCCCGCTGGGCGCTGGCCACCGTGGTGTTCACGGCGATGGAGATCGGAATGATCAGCGCCACCCCCAGGCCCAGCAGGCTGCCCTGCCCCATCTCACCGGCGGCCATCAGGCTGGCCCCGACGACGCATAGCCCGATCACCACCCAGGTCTGGCGGCGCAGTCGCTGGCCGAACAGCAGCATGCCGATCAGCCCCGCCACCAGAGGCGCCAGGTTGAGCATCACCAACACATTGCCCGCGGCGGTCAGCCGGTTGGCCACCACGAAGGCCCAGGCGCTGGCGGCAAAGGCCAGCGGGCACCAGAGCGCGGCCGGGCCACAGGCACGAATGGCCTGAGGCAGGCGCTCACGGTAGCGCAGCGCGGCAATCAGCAGCAGCACGATGCCCAGTAGCAGGCCCCGCCAGAACATGAAGGTGGCCACATCCACCCTGGTGTCCTTGATCAACAGCGCATCCGGCGAGAGCAGCAACACACCGAGCACGGTGATCAGATAACCACGCAGACGAAACGGCAGCCGCTTCCACATGACACTTCCTCTTTGTCGACAGGGTTCGGGGATACCAACGACAACAGGCCGGAGCTAGGCTCCGACCTGTTGGTGGGGGTGAGCCGCCCGGCGCGCGGGCAGCAACCGCTTCGTTAGGCGCTATGACGCCGACGAATCGGTGCATCGCCATCCTGGCGACGCCGCGGGGCCCGCTCGGGGGCGCCACCGTCTTCGCGGATCTCCAGCTCGCGGCCGGCGACCCGAGCCCGGGCCATCTTGGCCAGGATGCTCGACGGCAATGAGCTGGGCAGCTCCACCACCGAGAAGGCGTTGCGGATATCGATGCGACCGATGCGCTTGCCTTCGATGCCGCCCTCGTTGGCCAGGGCGCCGACCAGTTGGCCCGGCTTGACGCCGTCCTTGTGACCCACGGCGACCCGATAGCGGGTCATGCCCTCGCGGGGGGCGCGATCGCGGGGCGCACCGCGCTCTCCACGCTCTCCACGCTCGCGGGGGCCGCGCTCGCGAGGGGCCGGCAGGCGACCGATGGGCGCCTCGTCGGCGCGGGCCAGGGCGGCCAGCACGCAGGCCAGTTCCACCGGGTCCTGACCGTCGGCCACCAGGGCCTCCACCAGGGCGCGCTGCTCGTCGGCACCCTGTACCAGGGCATCGCGCACGCGCAGCTGGAAGACCTGGTCGCGATGGGCGCGGATGGCGGCCTCGTCGGGCAGCGGCATCTCGCTCATCTGCTGGCCGGTGGCCTGCTCCAGCCAGCGCACCTTGCGGGTCTCGCGGAAGCCGGCGAAGGTGATCGCCACGCCGCTGCGACCGGCACGGCCGGTACGGCCGATACGGTGGGTATAGGCCTCGCTGTCCTGGGGCAGGTCGTAGTTGACCACGTGGGTGATGCGCGGCACGTCGAGGCCGCGGGCGGCCACGTCGGTGGCGATCAGCACGTCCACCTTGCTGCGCTTGAGGCGGGTGATGGTGCGCTCGCGCAGGCTCTGGTCCAGGTCACCGGAGAGGCCGGCGGCGTTGACGCCGCGGGCGGTGAGCTGCTCCACCAGGGTGGTACAGGCGGCCCGGGTGCGCACAAAGACGATGGCGGCATCCACCGGCTCCACCTCGAGGATGCGCGACAGCGCCTCCAGCTTGGCGGCGCCCTCGACGCGCACCAGGCGCTGTTCGATGTTCTCGCCGGTGGTGGTGCGTGACTCGATGGCCACCTTCACCGGGTCCACCAGGTAGCGGTCGACGATGCGCTCGATCTCCGCCGGCAGGGTGGCGGAGAAGAACACCCGCTGGGCGTTCTTGGGGGTGTCGGCGACGACGCGCTTGACGTCGTCGATAAAGCCCATGCGCAGCATCTCGTCGGCTTCGTCCAGCACCAGGGCGGTGAGACCGTCGAGCTTGAGGCTGCCGCGGTCCAGGTGATCGATCACCCGGCCGGGGGTACCCACGACGACCTGGGCGCCGCGCTTGAGGGCCCCCAACTGCTCGCGATATTCCTGGCCGCCGCACAGGGTGGCCACTTCCAGGCCCTTGAGGTTCTGACCGTACTTGCCGAAGGAGACGGCCACCTGCTGGGCCAGCTCGCGGGTCGGCGCCAACACCAGCACCTGGGGCTCGCGGCGGGTCAGCTCGAGGCGCGACAGCAGCGGCAGGGCGAAGGCGGCGGTCTTGCCGGTACCGGTTTGGGCCTGGCCCAGCAGGTCACGCCCTTCCAGCAGGGCGGGAATGGTCTGCGCCTGGATCGGCGAAGGCTCGGTATAGCCCTGGCTCTCGATGGCGGAAAGGACAGCGGGGAGCAGTTCCAGCTCGGCAAAGCTGGAGGAAACGACGGGAGTCGAGGTCATTAATCACACCTTGATAGGCCGGCCGGGCCGGCAACGAAACATGGTGGCGTCTCTACCCCGCAACACGTGCGGGAGCATGCGGCTCGTGGCCACATCGACAACGGGGGTTGAGACGCCGGTCGCACCTGGCATTCGGTTCGTGGGAGGCGCAGCGTCGCGCTCTCTCCTTGGCGAACCGCTGTGGCGACCTTGATGCGCTGGTTCGCCGGGGGCGAGGGCGCTCCATCTCCAAAAGCGACGCCGGCCGTTTGCCGGGCGTCCTGCAAAGCCTTGTCTCGGAGCGGTCATGACGACACGCGGCGACAAGAACGATCCAATACGATGGTGGGGTCAACACATGCGAGGAGCGCGCATGCTACCATCGACCTCCCCGCGACGCCAGCCTTAATCCCTGGAGCCTTTATGTCCCAGTCCGCCTCACCCGCCCAACTCTGGGTGGATGCCGACGCCTGTCCCCGAGTGGTGCGCGATATCATCGTGCGCGCCGCCGAGCGCACCGCCACCCCCACCTGGTTCGTGGCCAACCACGGCATTCCGTTGCCGCCGTCGAGGTGGGTGAAATCGCTGAGCGTGGCCAGCGGCTTCGACGCCGCCGACAACGAGATCGTCGAGCGCATTCAGCCCGGCGACCTGCTGATCACCTCCGACCTGCCCCTGGCCCTGGAGGCCCTGGGGCGCGGCGCCAAGGTGATGACCACCCGCGGCGAGTCCCTCAACGCGGACAATATTCGCGCCCGGGTGCAGATGAGGGATTTTATGGAAACCCTTCGGGCCAGCGGCGAGCATACCGGCGGGCCCAAGGGATACTCGGACGCCGACCGCCGCGAATTCGCCAATGCCCTGGATCGCTGGCTGGCCAGGAAAGGGGCATAAACCGCATCTGCTCCCGGGGTACAGATGCGCCTGATACAAGCCCTACATGGAAACATTACGGGCCAGCGGCGAGCATACCGGCGGGTCCAAGGGATACTCGGACGCCGACCGCCGCGAGTTCGCCAATGCCCTGGATCGCTGGCTGGCCCGGAAAGGGTAAGGCCCTAGCCCTTGCGGCGAATGCCCTGGCCCGGCAGGCGGTCTCGATCATGGGGCCGCTCGAAGTCCAGCGCCGGGCCCTGGGGCACGATGCGGGTGGGATTGATGGTGTCGTGGCTGTAATAGTAGTGGCGCTTGATATGGTCGAGGCTCACCGTCTCCTTGATCCCCGGCCACTGATAGAGCTCGCGCACATAGTTGGCGAGGTTCGGGTAGTCCTCGATGCGCCTCAGGTTGCACTTGAAGTGGCCATGATAGACCGCGTCGAAACGCACCAATGTGGTGAACAGGCGGATATCCGCCTCGGTCAGCCACTCCCCCGCCAGGTAGCGATGCTCGGCCAGGCGTGCCTCCACCCGGTCCAGGGCCGCGAACAGCGCCGTCACATGCTTCTCGTAGACCGCCTGGTCGGTGGCGAAACCGCTCTTGTAGACGCCATTGTTGATATGCGCGTAGACGTCGTCGTTGATGGCGTCGATGGTCTCGCGCAGGTCCGCCGGGTAGAGGTCCAGGTCGTTGCCGGTCAGGCCATCGAAGGCGTCGTTGAAGATGCGCAGCAGCTCCGCCGACTCGTTGTTGACGATCCGCCGTTCCTGCTTGTCCCACAGCACCGGCACCGTGACCCGGCCGGTGTAGTGGGGATCGGTGAGGGTATAGAGCTCACGATGGTAGGCGGCGCCGTTGACGGGATCGCCGCTGGAGCCCTCGCTTTCCTCGTAGGTCCAGCCCTGATCGAGCATCAGCGGGCTGACATGGGAGCTGCCGATCAGGCCATCGAGCCCCTTGAGCATGCGCATGATCAGGGTGCGATGGGCCCAGGGGCAGGCCAGGGACACATAGAGGTGGAAGCGCTCCGCCTCGGCGGGCAGTGCCGGCTGGCCGTCGGGGCCGGGGCGACCATCGCGGGTCACCCAATCACGCAACTGGGCGGATTCGCGCACGAACTCGCCGCCGTGCGTCTTGGTGTCGTACCACTGGTCGCTCCACTCGCCGTCGATCAGAAGGCCCATGCCGCTCTCCTCGGGTGATGAATCATGGCCCCAGAATAATCCGATCATTTCGACTATCAAGCCGATAATTTCCCGACAACCATTCGATCAAATCGAATCATTCTTGCAGCGCGTCACCGCCTCGACCAGGTTGGCTCCCATCGCCCGGGTGGCCGGGCCGGCCCGATCCCGGTCCCGATAGATCAACTGCATGGGTACCTCGCGGGTGCCGCCGGCGGTCAGGGGTAACGGACGCAACCGATCGGCGGCCAGGGCCGACTGGATACGCGTCTCCGGCAGCCAGGCGAAGCCCAGGCCCCGCTCCAGCATGCCGATGGAGGTATCCAGGTGGCTGACCGTCCAGCGTTGCTCGGCCTTGAGCCAGCCGGAGTCCATCGACTGGCGTTGCGCCGAGTCGCGTACCACCAGTTGGCGGTGCTGCGTTAGATCGCGCAGGTCCAGCTCGCGCCCCAGTCGATGCAAGGCATGGTCGGGGTGAGCCACGGCGAGAAAGCGCACCGTCACCAGCGGCTCGCCCAGGAAGCCCTGGGCCGCCTGGCCGCTGACCACCAGATCGGCGCGGCCGTCATAGAGCATCTCGATGCCACCGTTGAGCACCGTCTCGTGGAGCTGCACCCGCACATGGGGGTAGGCGCTCGAGAAGGCATCCAGGGCCCGGGCCAGGGCATCCGGGGGAAACAGCTGATCCACCGCCAGCACCACCTCCGCCTCCAACCCCTCGGCCAGGCGTCCCGCCACGTCCTCCAGGGACTCGGCACTCTCCAGCAGTTGCCGGGCGCGGCGCAGCAAGAGCTCCCCCGCTTCGGTGAGGCGTACCTGGCGCCCCACCGGCTCCAGCACCTTGACGTCGAGCTGCTCCTCCAGCTTGTGCACCGCATGATTGAGGGTCGAGGGACTCTTATGGATGGCCTCGGCGGCGCGGGCGAAGCCGCCATGGTCCACCACCGCGGCGAGGGTCTGCCACTGGGCCAGGGTAACGCGGGACATTTCTATATCCTCGAATGATAACGGCGATTTAATGCGCTTAATTTTCGAAAAAATCAGACTAACATGCGAGTCAGACACTTCAACGGAGGCACCCCCATGACGACTCCACGGCTTCGTGAGGTTACCCAACTGCGCCGCAACCAACCCAGCCAGGATGGCGCCGGGGTCAAGATCCGCCGCATCCATGAGTTCGGTGGCGGCATCGACCCCTTCCTGATGCTCGATGAACTGGGTTCGGATCGCCCCGACGACTACCTGGCCGGCTTTCCGCCCCATCCCCATCGCGGCATCCAGACCCTGACCTATGTGCTGCATGGCGGCCTGACCCACGAGGATCATCTGGGCCACTCCAGCACCATCGCCGCCGGCGACGCCCAGTGGATGCATACCGGGCGCGGCATCATTCACTCGGAGATGCCGTTGACCGACAGCCAGGGGCTGCACGCCTTCCAGCTGTGGCTCAACCTGGCCGCCGACGACAAGCTGAGTCCGGCCACCTACCGCGACGTGAGCGGCGCCGAGATGCCGCGCCTGGTCCGGGAGGGGAGCGAGCTGATCGCCCTCGGCGGCCGCTGGCAAGCCGCGGATGGCGAGACCGTCGAGGGTCCCCTGGATGCCCTGGCGGGCCGCGGCGCCGTGGCCCATGTCAGGCTCGCCGCGGAGCGTCGCCTGAGCCTGACGGTGGAGGCACCGACCCTGCTGGTCTACGTCTTCGCCGGCGAACTGAACGTCGGCGGACAGGTCGTCAGCGCCGGCCAACTGGCCAGCCTGGGCGCCGGCCAGCGACTCGAGCTGAGCGGCCTGTCGGGCGCCGGCGAGGCGCTGCTGCTGGCGGGCCATCCCCATGGCGAGCCCATCGCCCATTACGGCCCCTTCGTGATGAATACCCAGGCGGAGCTGGAGCAGGCCCTGCTCGACTATCGCAACGGCACCTTTATCGACGGATAAGGCGCCAGGGCGCCGCGTCCTCGTCGCGGGGCGATCGACGGGCCACGGCATCGGGCTTGCACCTAAGGTCAATTAGTTTATGCTAGCGAGCCGTCTGCACCGGGCCTCCCAGAGGAGGCCCGGGGTTTCTGTTTGCATATACAGGCTAGGCAGGCTACACAGCATAGGGTATGGTTCTTGGGTTTTTTGGCACTCTTTTCCACCATTTTCACGGCCATTTCCTATGTTGCGAATCCTTCATTCGCTGCCCCGCACGCATAAATTGCTGCTGCTTCCCGTTGCCACCATGGTCACCGTGCTGGGCGCACAACAGATCTTCACCCTTATCGACTCCCGCGACGAGTCACCCCAGATCACCCGAGTGATCTCCCTGGAAGAGAGCGCCGATTCCGCCGGCGTCACCTTGCCCGATGCCCAGGGCGGCGATGACGCCTGGCATCGCGATACGCCCGCCCAGGAGCGCCTGCCGGCCCTGGCCACGCCCTTTCCCGCCGCCGCCGGCGCCACTTCTCGCCCAGGCCTGAGCCCCGAGGCACTGCGCGTGGCCCTGGGCCTGGCGGCCCTGCGGACAGGCGAGTGGGAGGACGCCACCTCCTATGACGATTTCGACGACGGCCCCCTGGCACTGATCGATAGCGAGAACATCTACCTGGAGGACGAGATCCAGGCCGAGGAAGTCTTCGAGCCGCGCTGGGAGACCTATACCGTCCAGGCCGGCGACACCTTCGCAGTGCTGGCGCAGAGCCACCTGGGCATGGGCTACAGCGAGGCCCTGCGGCTGCTGGAGAGCCTGCCGGACGAGAATGTCCTGACCCGCTGGCGAGTCGGTCAGAGCTTCGATTACATGCTCGATGAAGAGGGGCGCCTGCAGGCCCTGAAGGTGATGGTCAACGCACGCCGTGGCTACCTGGTCGAGCGCCAGGAAGACGCCGAGGTCGCCTTCGCCACGGCCGATATCGAGCGGGCCGGCGAGGCCACCCAGCGCCTCTTCGCCGGCAGCGTCAGCGGCAGCCTCGCCCGATCGGCTCAGGCCACCGGCCTGAACGCCAGCGAGGTGGCCCAGCTCACCAATGTGCTCTCCAAGAAGCTCGACTTCCGCCGCGATACCCGTCGCGGCGATCGTTTTCAGGTGCTGGTCGAATCCGACATGATCGACGGCCAGCCCCTGGATTCGCGCATCCTGGCGGTGCAGTACGAGGGGGAGCGGATGGATCTCGCCGTCTTCCGCAACAGCGCCGACGACCGCTTCTATACCGCCGACGGCCGCGGCCTCGACCCGGCCTTCGAGCGCTACCCCTTCAATGGCAATTATCGCCTCAGCTCTTCCTTCAACCGGCGCCGCACCCATCCGGTGACCGGCCGGGTCAGCCCCCACTACGGCACCGACTTCGCCATGCCGACGGGCACCCCGGTGATCGCCCCCGCGGATGGTCGCGTGGAGCGAGTCGGCAACCACTCCGCCGCCGGCCGCTATGTGGTGATCCGCCACGACAACGGCTACCGTACCCGCTATCTGCACCTCTCGCGTCCCCAGGTCAGCCGCGGCGACCGGGTCAGCATGGGCGAGCAGATCGCCCTGTCCGGCAATACCGGCCGCAGCACCGGCCCGCACCTGCACTACGAGGTGATCGTCAATAATCAGCCGGTGGATGCCATGCGTGTCGAGCTGCCGGAGAGTCAGCGCCTGGAGGGCGATGCCCTGGCCGCCTTCCAGCAAGAGTCGGAGCAGCTCCTGGCACGCCTGGAGAGCGGCGAGGCCGGCACCGTGCTGGCCAGCACGCCACGCGAGCCGCGCCCGGACAGCGATAGCTGAGCCTGGCGCCACCCCCTCGGAACGCCCCGCCCCTGTGCGGGGCGTTCTGCGTTGGGGCCTCGCCCGTTGCCCCTGCACCACCCTGGCCCACTCCCCCCCGCACCACGGCCCCGCCATTCTGACTCAAGCCACTGAAATAAAAGCACAAGACTGATAACGGCAAAGGAGTTGCAAAGTTCAGGTACCCGACTGGTAGGCGTAGACCAGGCTCCGCGGAGTACGAGTGCGTCGAACCGCCCTTCAACGATGAAGGCGCGACAGGGCAGTGGCCACGGCCGCCTGCCATGCCGCGATGTTCGAACCCGCTCATCCGACGAGGTCACTGCCCATGGAACTTCGCAACAAGGCCAACAGGATTCGCCTGTTCAGCTTCAATACGCCCCAGATGCGCGCCTTCCACTTCTCCTGGTTCGCCTTCCACCTGTGCTTCTTCGGCTGGTTCGGCATCGCCCCGCTGATGGCGGTGGTGCGCGAGGACCTGGCCCTCACCCAGACCCAGATCGGCAATACCATCATCGCCTCGGTGCTGATCACCGTGATCGTGCGCCTGGCGATCGGCGTCTTGTGCGACAAGATCGGTCCCCGCAAGGCCTATAGTGGCCTGCTGCTGCTGGGCTCGCTCCCGGTGATGAGCATCGGCCTGGCCGACAGCTTCGAGACCTTCCTGCTGGCGCGCCTGGCCATCGGCGCCATCGGCGCCGCCTTCGTCATCACCCAGTACCACACCACCATGATGTTCGCCCCCAATGTGGTGGGCACCGCCAACGCCACCTCGGCGGGCTGGGGCAACCTGGGCGGCGGCACCACCCAGATCCTGATGCCGCTGATCTTCTCCGGCCTGCTGATGCTCGGGGTCAGCGAGACCCTGGGCTGGCGCCTGGCCATGGTGGTGCCCGGGGTGGTGCTCTTTCTCACCGGCATCGCCTACTACCGCTTCACCCAGGACGCCCCGGACGGCAACTTCGACGAGCTCCGCGAGCGCGGCGAGCTGGCCGAGGCCAACGGCGAGCACGGCGCCGGCCGGAGCTTCCTGGCCGCCGCCCGGGACATCCGCGTCTGGGCCCTGTTCCTGGTCTATGCCGCCTGCTTCGGGGTCGAGCTGACCATCAACAATATCGCCGCCATCTACTTCTTCGATCACTTCGACCTGACGCTGGCCACCGCCGGCATGATCGCCGGGCTCTTCGGGCTGATGAACCTCTTCGCCCGCACCCTGGGCGGCGTCTTCTCCGACCTCTTCGCCCGCCAGGGCGGCCTCAAGGGCCGGGTGCGCTGGCTCTTCATCGCCCTGCTCTGCGAGGGCATCGCCCTGATCGGCTTCTCGCAGATGCACGTGCTCTCCTACGCCATCGGCATCATGCTGGTGTTCAGCCTCTTCGTGCAGATGGCCGAAGGCGCCACCTACGGCGTGGTGCCCTTCGTCAACAAGCAGGCCATCGGCGCCGTGGCCGGCATCGTCGGCGCCGGCGGCAACGTGGGGGCGGTGGCCGCCGCCTTCCTGTTCCGCTCCGAGGCCATCGGCTACCAGCAGGGGCTCTTCTACCTGGGCCTGGCGGTCCTGGTGCTGGCCTCCTGCGCCCTGCTGGTGCGCTTCTCCCCCGAGGTCGAGGCCGAGGAGGCCCAGGCCTACCGGGAGGCGCTGGGCGAGGAGAGCGGCGCCGGCGCCCTCTCGCTGCGCTAAACACCGACCGATCAGGGCGGGACACGCGCCCCGGTCGGGCCGTCGATAGCGCGTCGAGGGCTCGGCCCCTGGCAAGGCCATGAAGGGCCTATGCGAAGGGCCTATGCTAAGGGCCGAGCCTTCCCCCTTGACCGTCAGGAAACCCGGATCATGAGCACTCTCGTCAACGAACGCGAGCTCGCCAGCTCCCTCGACTGTCCCATCGTCGATGGCAAGCGCCAGGTGCAGCACGTCACGCCGCACAGCGCCGAGGTGGGCGGCATTCCCGTCAACCGCGCCCTGCCCCGCCGCCAGCGCCGGCTGATCGGCGCCTGGTGCTTCCTCGACCATATCGGCCCCGCCGACTTCGCGGCGGACGACCCCGGCCTCAGGATCGGCCCCCATCCGCATATCGGCCTGCAGACCTTCACCTGGATGATCGAAGGCGAGATCCTCCACCGCGACAGCCTGGGCACCGCCCAGGTGATCCGCCCCGGCCAGGTCAACCTGATGACCGCCGGTCGCGGCATCAGCCATACCGAGGAGTCGCTGCCCGGCGAGGCGACCCTCCACGCCGCCCAGCTATGGATCGCCCTGCCCGAGGCGGACCGTCGCACCGACCCGCGCTTCGATCACTACCCGAGCCTGCCGCGCTGGCAAGAGGAGGGCACCGAGCTGACCCTGCTGGTGGGCGAGTTCGCCGGTCACCGGGCCCCGACCCTGACCTTCTCGCCGCTGATGGCCCTGGACCTGGCCAGCCCCCGGGGCAGCCAGCTGCGCCTGCCGCTGCGCGGCGACTTCGAATACGGCCTGCTGCCCCTGGAGGGCGACCTGGAGATCGAGGGCGAGACCTTCGCCACCCATGAACTGGCCTACCTGGGTCGCGGCCGCGACGAGGTCACGGTGACGCTGCCCGCCGGCGGCAGGGTGCTGCTGGTGGGCGGTGAGCCCCTGGGCGAGGAGATCCTGATCTGGTGGAACTTCGTCGGCCACAGCAAGGCGGAGATCAGCGAGGCCCAGCGCGACTGGGAGGCCGAGAGTCCCCGCTTCGGCAGCATTCCCGAGTTCGATGGCCCGCGGCTGACGCCCCCGCCGTTGCCCTGGAAGGCCTGACTCTCTTCTCGACCCCAGCCAAGGAGGCCCCATGAGCGCAACCCCTGCCCCCCGCATCCTGGTCTTCGCCGGCAGCACCCGGCGGGGCTCCCATAACAGCCACCTGGCGCGGCTCGCCGCCGCGTGCCTGGAGCGCCACGGCGCCCGGGTCACCCGGATCGATCTCAAGGACTACCCCCTGCCCCTCTACGACGGCGACCTGGAGGCCACCGAGGGGCTGCCGGCCCAGGCCCGGCGCCTGCAGGCCCTGCTCGCCGAGCACCAGGGGCTGCTGATCGCCTCGCCGGAGTACAACGGCTTTCCCACCCCGCTGCTCAAGAACACCCTGGACTGGATGACCCGCCCGGACGGCGAGCGCAGCGGCCTGGCCCTGTTCGCCGACAAGGTGGCGGCGGTGGTGGCCGCCTCCCCCGGGGCCCTGGGCGGCATGCGCAGCCTGGGCCTGACCCGCCAGCTACTGGGCAACCTGGGGGTGATGGTGCTGCCCAATCCCCTGGCCCTGCCTCGCGCCGCCCAGGCCTTCGGCGAAGATGGCGACCTGGAGGAGCAAGCCGTGCGCCAGCGCCTCGATGCCCTCTGCCGGCGCCTGGTCAACACCCTGAGCCGCCTGAATGTCGCCGATGACGCCAGTGGAGAGCACCCATGAGCGCTACGAGACCCGGCGGCCTGGCCGCTGAGCCTCCCCCGGCACGCCGTGACGTTCAGGCCAGCCGGCGGCTGGGC
Organism: Halomonas sp. NCCP-2165; assembly: GCF_023708045.1. Classification (NCBI taxonomy): domain Bacteria; kingdom Pseudomonadati; phylum Pseudomonadota; class Gammaproteobacteria; order Oceanospirillales; family Halomonadaceae; genus Halomonas; species Halomonas sp. NCCP-2165. Next base: position 148,652 of record NZ_BRCY01000006.1, on the reverse strand, counting down.
ACCAGTTGTACCGCCACCGCCTTGGCCACCGGCGTATCGCTGCCCTCGCCCACCCGCTCCAGGGGCATCAGCGCATTGGTCTCCGGGTAGTAGGCGGCGCAGCAGCCCGGCGGGGTGTCATAGGCCACCAGGCGGAAGGCCGGCGCCCGACGCGGCTCGCCCCGATAGGACTCGCCCAGCAGATCCACCCAGTCGCCGTCGCGCAGCCCCAGCCGCGCCAGGTCGTCCGGATTGACGAAGAGCACCCGGCGCTGCCCCTTGACCCCGCGATAGCGGTCGTCATAGCCATAGACGGTGGTGTTGTACTGATCGTGGCTGCGCAGGGTCTGCAGGGTCAGCCAGCCCGGGCGCCCGTCCAGGCGCTGGTGCATCACCGCCTCGGGCAGGGCACCGGCGGCGAATTCGGCGGCCCCGGAGGCGGTGGGGAACTCACGCTGTCGGGCCGGGTTGTCGAGGATAAAGCCCCGGGGCGCCGCCAGGCGGGCGTTGAAGTCCGCGAAGCCGGGGATCACCGCGGCGATCTCGTCGCGGATACGGTCGTAATCCGCCACCAGGGCCGCCCAATCGACCACACCAGGCTCGATGCCGCGGCGCGGCAGCACCCGGGCCAGGGTCGCCGCGGCGATCCCGGCGACGATGGCCGGCTCCGAGCGCAGCTCGGGCGAGGCCGGCGCCAGGCGTCCGGCGCTGGCATGCACCGCCGACATGGAGTCCTCGACGCTGATGCGCTGGGGCCGCCCCTCGGGCCCCTGGCGATCGATCTCGCTGCGCCCCAGGCAGGGCAGGATCAGCGCCTCTCGCCCGGTGATCAGGTGGCTGCGATTGAGCTTGGTGCTGATCTGCACCGTCAGCCCGGCGCGACGCAGGGCCGCCTCGGTGCGCGGCGTATCCGGGGTGGCCCGGGCGAAGTTGCCGCCCAGGCCGATAAAGACCTCGGCCTGCCCCGCCTCCAGGGCCTGCAGGGCGCCCTTGGTATTGAGCCCGGGGGCGCGTGGCATGGGCACCCCGTAGCGTGCCTCCAGGGCATCCAGCAGCCAGGTCGGCGCCGTCTCGTCGATGCCCATGGTGCGGTCGCCCTGCACATTGGAGTGGCCGCGCACCGGACAGGCGCCGGCCCCGACGCGGCCGATATGGCCGCCCAGCAGCAGCAGGTTGATGATCTCGCGCACCGTGGCCACCGAGTGCTCGTGCTGGGTGATGCCCATGGCCCAGGTGATGATCACCCGCGGGGCGTCGGCGTAGATCTCGGCCAGCCGTTCCATCTCCTCCCGGTCCACGCCGGCCTGGGCCTCCAGGGTCGCCCAGTCGCAGGCCAGCACCGCCTCCCGCCAGGCCGCGTAGCCCCGGGCATGGTCCTCGATAAAGGCGCGATCCGGGGTAAAGGTGCCCGCCGCCTGCCTGGCGAAGAGCGCCTTGGCCAGGCCGCGCAGCAGCGCCATGTCGCCACCCAGGCGCGGCTGCACATAGTGGCCGGCGATGGGATGGCTGCCGGCATGCAGCATCTCGACCTTGCGCTGGGGATCGGCGAAGCGCTCCAGGCCCCGCTCGCGCAGGGGGTTGATGGCCACGATGGTGGCACCCCGCTCCGCCGCCCGACGCAGGTCCCCCAGCATCCGCGGGTGATTGGTGCCGGGGTTCTGGCCCATCACGAAGATGGCATCCGCCGCCTCGAAGTCCTCCAGGCGTACCGTGCCCTTGCTCACCCCCAGGCTCGCCTTCATGCCCAGGCCGCTGGCCTCGTGGCACATATTGGAGCAGTCGGGGAAGTTGTTGGTGCCGAACAGGCGCACGAACAGCTGGTAGAGGTAGGCGGCCTCGTTGCTGGCCCGCCCCGAGGTATAGAAGAGCGCCCGATCCGGGTCGTCGAGGCCCGCCAGGCGCTCGGCGATCAGCGCGAAGGCGGCGTCCCAGCCGATGGGCCGGTAGCGATCCGTGGCGGCATCGTAGCAGAGGGGCTCGACGAGGCGACCCTGGGCCTCCAGGCGGCAATCGTCCCAGTTCAGCAGCTCGCTCACCGAATGGCGGGCGAAGAAGTCGCGGTCCACCCGCTTGGCGGTGGCCTCCCAGGCCACCGCCTTGGCGCCGTTCTCGCAGAACTCGAAGGCGGCGCCATGGGTGGGATCTCCCCAGGCACAGCCCGGGCAGTCGAAGCCGTCGGCCTGATTCATGGCCAGCAGCGCCCGTGCCCCGGTCAGCGGGGCGCCGCTGCGCGCCAGTTGGCGGCCGACGCTCTTCAGGGCGCCCCAGCCCCCGGCGGGGCCGGCATAGGGGGCTAGCGAAGGCGTGCCGGCCAGGCGCTCCTCGGTCAAGGGGAGTGCCGCCTCGGGCGAGGTGTCGACTTGACTCATAACAGGGTCTCCGGGGTATCGGGCCGCTGGCCGCTAAGCAGCTCCAGGTCACGCCCGCGGTGGCAACAGATCAGATTGAGGTCACAGGCCCGGGCCACCTCCACCGCCATATCGGAGGGCAGCGCCAGGGTCGCCAGGGTGGTGATGCCGGCGCGCACCGCCTTGTGCACCAGTTCCAGGCTGCAGCGGCTGGAGACCAGCAGGGCCGCGAAATACTGCCCCGGCTCGACCGCCCGCCGCAGCCCCTCGCCGATCACCCGGTCCAGGGCGTTATGGCGGCCGATATCGCGCCCCAGGGCCAGGGGGCGGCCCCGTGCGTCCAGGCCCAGGGCCAGATGCTGGCCCGGCGCCGACTGCGTAGTCAGGGCCTCCAGGCCGCGGCGCAGGGCCGCCGCCGCCAGGGGCGACCGCGCCGGCAGGCGTCGCAGCCCGGCCAGCAGCTGGCCCTCCTCGGCCAGGCCACAGGCGCCGCAGCTAGACAGCGAGGGGGCGGCGCGCTGCAACTCCAGGGCCTGGGCCTCGATCCGCGGCGCCACCGAGAGATGCACCGCCAGGCCATGGCGCAGCCGGGCCAGGCGCACCTCCGTGACCTGGTCGGCCCGGCTGATCCAGCCGGCGGTATAGGCATGGCCCAGGGCCAGCGGTTCCAGGGACTCCGGCGTCGCCAACAGGGTCGCCATGGGGCGGTCGTTGAGCAGCAGGGTCAGGGGCGCTTCACAGGGACCGCTCTGGTCACGCAGGGGGCACCGGCGGCTATCCCGATAGGACGAGGCACTATCGCAGACGGCCCGGCGGCGCCGGAGTGGCGCCGGGGCAGGCATCGGAGTCGTGACGGGGGAAGTCGCGGCGATAGGCATCGTGGGTCGCTCCGGGGACAGCAACGGATGCCGGCAGCCTACCCGGGGGCATCGCCCCCTCGCCAATGGAGGCGAGCGATCCCATCATAGATACCATCTATCAAATGACCTCAGGACGACGCCGGCCAGGCCGCCAGCACCTCCTCCAGCAGGCGACTGCGCGGCCGCTGGGGCCGCCACAGCAGGCCGACCCGATCCCCCGGCCCCGGCAGACGCCGGGCAAGGATCCCGGAAGCGGTGGCCGGCAGGCACGCCTCCGGCAAGACCCCGACGCCCAGCCCGGCCCCCACCAGCGCCAGCAGGGCGGCGATGGAGTTGGCCTCCAGCTGGGGTTCCAGGGACTCACCGGGTGCCTGGAGCCGCGCCGCCAGCAGCTGGCGGTTATGCATCTCCGGGGTCAGCAGGCAGAGCGGATAGTCCCCCAGGCTCGCCCAGTCGGGCCTCTCGGGCAGGCGAAAGTGGTGCGGCGAGGCGAGCAGCGCCGGGCGCTCCTCGTGAAGGGGACGATGGGCGAAACCGGCCATCGCCGGGGCATCCAGGTAGCCCAGCACCAGGTCCAGCTCGCCGTTCTCCAGCCCCTGGGCCAGGCGCGGGGTGGCCAGCTCGCGCAGACGCACCCGCAGGCGCGGATGGGTCGCCCGCAGTCCGGCCAGCGACGCCGACAGGGCACCCAGGGCGGTGGGGATCACCCCTAGGGTCAGGCGCCCGGTGAGGGGCGCGCCCGGGGCCAGCTCGCCGCGCAGCGCCTCGAACTCGCCGAGGATGCGCCGCGCATGGCCCAGCACCCGCTCTCCCTCCGGGGTCAGCCCTTCGTAGCGGCGCCCGCGACGGATCAACCGCACCCCCAGTTCCTCCTCCAGGCCGCGCAACCGCGCCGAGAGGGTCGGCTGGGTGACATGGCAGGCCGCGGCGGCGCGGCCGAAGTGGCGCTCCCGGGCCAGGGCGGCCAGGAAGGCGAGCTGACGATGATCCAAGCGTCACCCCCTAGGGGTAGCAGTGATAGACGAGCCCTATAATGGCAAATCGACCTGGGGGGCCGGTTCAGTCCAGCAGCATCATGCCCTGCTCGATGTCCGCGGCGATGGCCCGGCAGAACGCCTCGCAATCGCCGCGCCTCAGCGCCCAGGTGACGTCCCGGTGGTGGTCGTCGGCGATACTCGAGGCCCCCCAGCGGGTGCCGATATGGCGCATGCTCGGCCCATACTGCAACCACAGGATCTCGACCAGTGGCAGCAGCACCCGGGAGTTGCTGAGCCGATAGAGGTGGAAGTGGAAGCGGTAGTTGCCCCGCATATAACGCTGCATGTCGCCCGCCTCGATGGCCGCGTTGATACCGGCATCGAGGCGTTCCAGCGCGGCGATATCGGCGGCGCCGACGTTGGGGAAGGCCTGGCGCGCCACCTGGGTCTCCAGGCTCCTGCGGGCGAACAGCACCTCCTGGAAGCGCTCACGACAGAGGGACGGCACGATGATCGTGCGGCTGTCGGAGAACACCAGGGCCCCCTCGGTGACCAGCCAGCGCACGGCCTCCCGGGCCGGCATCGCGCTGGTGCCGTACTCCGCGGCGATGCGACGGATCGAGATCACCTCCCCTGGCGAAAAGTCCCCCTCACACATCCTCACTCGCAGGTCGCGATGCAGGCGGGTGGAGGCGGTATCCGGCGAGAAAGACTCGTGCTGGGTCGTCTGATCCATGGTCATGCCGTGTCGTCGTCGAGTGTGGTTTCGGGATAATCAACAGCATACCCGTTGTGGCCCGGTGATGCCTCTGCTAGTGTGATCACATGCGTGTGATCACACCAACAACAATCCCCATCCGCTTGTCGAGGAGCCCCCTATGAGTCAGCCGCGCTGCGCCTCCTATTACGCCGCGACGATCCACCAGGAGTCCGACTACCCACGCCTGGAAGGCGAACATCGCGTCGACGTGGCCATCGTCGGCGGCGGCTTCAGCGGGGTAGCCACCGCGGTGGAACTGGCCGAGCGGGGCTATCGAGTGGCGGTGATCGAGGCCAACAAGGTCGGCTGGGGGGCTAGCGGTCGCAACGGCGGCCAGGTCACCGGCAGCCTATCCGGCGAGGACGCCATGCGCCGCCAGATGCGCCGCACCCTGGGCGAGGAAGCGGCGGACTTCGTCTGGAACCTGCGCTGGCGGGGGCATCGCATCATCGAGGAGCGGGTCGCCAAGTACGCCATCCCCTGCGATCTCAAGCGCGGGCACCTGCAGGCGGCCTACCAGCCCAGTCATGTGAAGGCATTGAAAGCGGACTACGAGGCTTCCCAGCGGCACTGGATCGGCGAGCACGTCCACTGGCTGGATGCCGCGGCGGTGCGCGAAGTGCTGGGCACCGAGCTCTACCACGGCGCCATCCGCAACGACTACAACCTGCACCTGCACCCGCTAAACCTGTGCCTCGGCGAGGCCCGCGCCGCGGCGAGCCTGGGCGCACTGATCTTCGAGCACTCGTCGGTGGTGGAGATCACCCACGGCGATACCCCGACGGTGATCGGCACACACGGCCGGGTGCGGGCCGACAGCGTGGTACTGGCCGGCAACGCCTACCACCGCCTCGAACGCCGCCGGCTCGGCGGCAAGCTCTTCCCGGCCTCACTCGGCCTCGTCACCACGGCGCCGCTGGACGCGGCCACCGCGGCGGCCCTCAATCCCGACGATCTGGCCGTCTACGACACCCGCTTCGTGCTCGATTATTACCGGCTCACCGCCGACAAGCGTCTCCTGTTCGGCGGTGGCGCTAACTACTCCGGCCGCGACTCGGCGGACATCGCCGCCGAGCTGCGCCCGCGCCTCGAGCACACTTTCCCGCAGCTCAAGGGCGTGGCCATCGACTACCAGTGGCAGGGCATGGCCGGCATCGTCATCAACCGCGTCCCCCAGCTCGGCCGACTCTCGCCCAACGTCTTCTATGCCCAGGGCTACTCCGGCCACGGCATCGCCACCTCGCACATCATCGGCGAGATCATGGCCAAGGCGGTCTGCGGCCACCTGGAAGAGTTCGACGCCTTTGCCAACGTCCGGCACTGGCGGGTCCCGGTCAGCGATCGACTCGGCAACGTCCTGCTGGCCACCGGCATGTGGTACTACCAGCTGCTCGAGCGGCTGCGCTGAAGTCTCACCCTCAAACAATGACAACACCGAGGAGATATTCATGGAAGCCAACAACAAGGTGATCAAGTGGGGCGGCCGGCCGTGGCATCACTGGCTGGTGATGGCCGTCGTGGCGGTGGCATTGACGGCAGGCGTCGGCGCCGTGGTCTCCAGCGCCGGCAGCGAATCGCTCGACGGCCCCCTGGTGCTGCTGCCCACGGCCCTGGTGCTGATCCTCGCGCTATGGACCCGGCGCGCCCTGGAACCTCTGGTGTTCGGCGCTTTCGCCGGCACCCTGATGATCGATCCCACCGGCGCACTGGGCAGCCTCGCCGAGAGCCTGATGACGGTGATGACCGACGAGGACGTCGCCTGGGTGATCATGGTCTGCGGCCTGATGGGCAGCATCATCGCCCTGCTGCTCAAGTCGGGCTCGTCCCGGGCCTTCGCCGATGCCCTGATGCGCTACACCGTCAACAAGCCCCGGGCGCTGATGGGCTGCTGGTTCATGGGCATCGTGCTGTTCGTCGACGATTACCTGAACTCCCTGGCGGTCGGCACCTCCATGCGCAAGGTCACCGACCGCTTCAAGACCTCCCGGGAGATGCTCGCCTATGTGATCGACTCCACCGCCGCCCCGGTCAGCGTGCTGATCCCCATCTCCACCTGGGCGGTGTTCTTCGGTGCGCTGATCGAGAAGAACGGCATCGCCGAGGACGGCCAGGGCGTGCTGACCTACATCCAGGCCATTCCCTACATGTTCTATCCCTGGATCGCCGTGGCCATGGTGCCGCTGGTCATCCACGGCAAGATCCCGCTGTTCGGACCGCTGAAGGCCGCCGAGCGGCGTGCCCGGGACAGCGGCCAGTGCGTCCCCCCCGGCGCCGAGCATATCGACGCCGAGATCGCCCACCTCGAGGCCCACTCCCATGCCCGCGGCAGCGTCTGGTCCTTCCTGCTGCCGATGGCCTCGCTGGCCTTCTTCACCTGGTGGTTCGATCTGGACTTCCTGATGGGGATCTTCGTCACCCTGGCCGGCATGATCGTGGCCTTCATCGGCCTGCGCAAGCTCACCCCCGGCGAGACCTTCGACAATATCCTCGAGGGCTTCAAGTCGATGCTCGATGCCCTGGCGGTACTGGTGGCGGCCTTCCTGTTCAACGAGGTCAACACCTCGCTGGGTCTCAACGAGTACATCATCACCAGCGTGCAGCCGCTGATCACCGCCGAGATGCTGCCCTTCGTCATCTTCTCGCTGATGGGCTTCGTGTCCTTCGCCACCGGCTCCAACTGGGGGGTGTTCGTGATCATCCTGCCGGTCGTCGCCACCCTGGGCCACAACCTGGGGGCCGACATGACGCTGGTGATCGGCGCGACCCTCTCGGCCAGCACCTTCGGTAGCCACGCCTGCTTCTACTCGGATGCCACGGTGCTGACCGCCCAGGCCAGTGGCTGCACGCCCTTCCAGCATGCCTTCACCCAGATCCCCTATGCCGCCCTGGCCGGCTGTCTCGCCGCCGCGGCCTACTTGGCCCTGGGCTACCTGTGAGAGAGGAAACCATGCGGACTTCGACCCACGCCAACTACTGGACCGACAGCGCCGCCGCCCGGCCCGCGCCCCGCCCCCCCCTGAGGGGACGGCACCAGGCCGACGTGGCCATCGTCGGCGCCGGCTTCACCGGGCTGTGGAGCGCCTACTACCTCAAGACCCTGGCGCCCCACCTCGAGGTGGTGATCGTGGAGGCCGAGCGCGTCGGCCATGGCGCCAGCGGGCGCAACGGCGGCTGGGTGGTGGGCAGCCTCGCGGGGCTGGAGCGCCACCTCACCCCGTTGGCCCTGACGGCTCGCCGCGCATGTTGTCGGCTGCTCGCGGACAACGTCGATGCCATCGGCGAGGTACTGGACCGGGAGGGCATCGACGCGGACTTCCACAAGGGTGGGGTAATCTACGCCGCGGCCCGCTACCCCGATCAGGTCGCCATCCAGCGCGACTACCTGGCGCACCTGCACGCCCTGGGCCATGCAGAGGCGGACTGCTACTGGCTCGACGCCGAGCAACTGGCCGAACAGGCGCGCTTCCGCGGCGGCCGGGGCGGCATCTACCACCGCCACTGCGCGACCCTGCACCCCCGCAAGCTGGTCGAGGGCCTGGCGGCGACGGTGGAACGCCTGGGGGTCACCATCTTCGAGCACAGCCGCGCCACCACCCTGGGCCGCCACCAGGTGAGCACCCACGAGGGCAGCATCGAGGCGCCGCTGATCATCGGCGCCACCGAGGGCTACGCCGAGCGCTTCCACGACTTCCGCCGCCATATCATCCCGGTGCAGAGCCTGGTGATCGCCACCGAGCCCTTGCCCGAGGCCCTGTGGCAGGAGATCGGCCTGGCCGGGCGCCCGGCCTTCGCCGACGCCAGCCGGCTGATCACCTACGGCCACCGCAGTGCCGACGGTCGCCTGGTGTTCGGCGCCCGCGGCAGCTACCGCTTCGGCGCGCGTCCCAAGGCCGACCAGGCCATCTCGGACGACGATATCCGCCTGCGCCACACGTTGCTGGCGGACCTCTTCCCCGCCCTGCGTGACGTGCGCATCACCCACGGCTGGGGCGGCTCGCTGGGGCTGTCACGCAACTTCCGCCCCCACGCCATCCTGGACCGCGCCGCCGGCCTCGCCACCGCCGGCGGCTACGCCGGCGAGGGTGTGGCCGCCTCGCACCTGTTCGCCCGCACCCTGGTCGACCTGATCCTCGAGCGCGACACGCCGCTCGCCCGCATGCCCTGGGCCTTCACCGGCGAGAGCCACCGCCGCCTGCTCAAGCGCTGGGAACCCGAACCGCTACGCTGGCTCGCCGCCCAGGCCATCACCCTGAGCTACGCCGGCGAGGAAGCGCTGATGAAACACAACCGGAAAGCGCCGCTGCTCAAGCCGGCGTTGACGCGCGTGAACGATGCCTTCGCCTCGATCATCGAGTGAGTCGGGAGATGACCGGCGCCGAGGGCTTCGCCGCCTTCCCCCATCAGGCGTAACGGAGTTTCGCCGGGAGGCGCCGCTCCTGCTACATTGGTCGCGCCGGGGGATGCCCCGGCGCGACCGATTCCACCGACGAGAAGGATCCCCGACATGAGTCTTGCCATCGGCGACCAGCTGCCCAACCTGACCCTCAAGACCAACGGCGCCCAGGGCCCCGAGGACATCGACACCGATGCGCTCTTCGCCGGCAAGAAGGTGGTGCTCTTCGCCGTGCCCGGTGCCTTTACCCCCGGCTGCTCCAATACCCATATGCCGGGCTTCGTGATCAAGGCCGACGAGATCCTCGCCAAGGGCGTGGACGCCATCGTCTGCACCTCGGTCAACGACGCCTTCGTGATGGACGCCTGGCAGAAGGACCAGAACGCCCAGGCCATCACCATGCTGGCCGACGGCAGCGCCGACTTCGCCGAGGCCATCGGCCTGAGCAAGGACCTCACCGCCGCCGGCATGGGCGTGCGCAGCCAACGCTATGCGCTGATCGCCAACGACGGCGTGGTGGAGTACCTGGGCGTCGACGAGAAGGGCATCGACCAGAGCAGCGCCGAGACCATCCTCGCCCAGCTGTAACGATCGACCGCGAGTCCCCGAGGGCCGGCGATCGCCGGCCCTCGGCCGATAAGATATCAGCTCTGGCTAATCGATCAGTATACGGCGACGCATCTCACTGGCGGAGCAGCCGAACTGGCGGCGGAAGGCTCGACAGAACTGGGCTTGGTCAGAGAATCCCCAGCGGTAGGCAATCTCGCCAATGGTGATGCCACAGGCCGCATCGCAGAGATCTCGGCGCGCCGCCTCCAGGCGCTGGCGACGAATCCATTCGTTGACGGTATGGCCGGTCTCGGAGAAGAGTTTGTGTAGGTAACGCAGCGAGATGCCGCTGTGGGCAGCCACTAGGGCAGGATCCAGCTCAGGGTTGCCGAGCTGACTGGCGATAAAGCGCTCGATACGCATCAAGTGTGCCGTTTTTAGGTGGGACTGCTCGCTATTCAGTACCCGTTCGTCCTGCTCGAGTACCAGTGACAGCATGCCTAACGCCTGCTCGAAGAGTCGATTACGATCGCTCGGCGAACACTCCTCGTGGCGTTCGGCACAGATCATCAAGAACTCGACGAAGGCCCGCCCCATGCCCTTCTCAGCGTCGAAACAGTGCTGGGAGTAACGCTCGGGACGCCGCACTCGATGCTGCATCGCTTCGCCGGGCACCTTGAAGACCCACATGGCATTGCGATGCTCGTAACCGAAGCGGTAGGGTGCATCCCCCTGCTCGACGATAAAGCCGCCGGGTCGGCAACGCAGGATGCGGCCATGCTGATCGAAATAGACACTGGTGTGCTGAGGAATGGTCACCAGGAAGGAAGACTCGCTGTCATCGGCGATCTGTGTTTCATTGCGAGCGTATTCCAGTCGATCGGAACACAGACGTGAAAGGGAAAAACGGTCGTTATCCGCCTTCCACACTTTGAGAGAACCCTGAAACCCACCTTGGTCGTCGCCATAGTTCAGCGTCAGTGGAAAATAGGTCGCCGATACCATGCGAGCCCACTGATCCCGCGCCTCGATGGCCTGTACCTCTAGAGTCATGGGTCACCTCGTCACTCTTGTTGTTATGAGGTCGGGGGGCGCCAATACGCCCCCACGTCTTGCCATCCATGAGCCTTATGCGCCCTCGTCCGGGGTCAACAGATAAGTGGCCGTACGCGTCAGACTCGCCTGCCAACCGGGCGGAATGACGATATTGGTTGTCGGTTCCTCGATCACCGCCGGTCCGCGTATGCAAAGATCCGGATCGAGCTTCTCGCCATCGTAGACCGGGGCGGGCGCCCAATCGCCACTCTCGTCGAAGAGCATATCACGCTGCCCCTTGCGAGCCTGCTCTAGATCGAGACCGCGCGGCGCGAGTTCCGGCATCCGCGGTGGCGCCACCCGTCCTACCACCGAGCACTCCAGGTTGACCAGCTCAATGGCGCTATGTGGCTCACTGTAGGAATAAAGTGCCTCATGACGATCATGGAAGGCGGCCTTGAGATTTTTCCAGCCCTGAGCATCCAGATGATCGGACTGCAACTCCACGGTACATTCGTGGATCTGGCCGAGGTAGCGAATCTCGAGTCGATAGTGACAGTCGATCTCGTTACGTTCGAAACCATCCTGCCGCAGTTGCTCCACCCCCTGGTCTCGCAATGTCGCTAACCGCTCATTGAGTACCTCGCGATGAGCCTCATCCTCATCCAGGGGCAGCGGCAACGAGGAAAGCTTCTCGTACTGAACATTGGAGATGATCTGGCCAAAGGCGCACAATCCCGAGGCGACCTTCGGCACCAGCACCTGGCGAATCCCCATCTCGTCGGCCAGGCGGACCAGGTGCATACCGGCGGCGCCGCCGGCACCGATCAAAGCGAAATCGCGGGGATCATAGCCCTGCTCCACCGATACACGACGAATGCCGTTGACCATATTGAGGTTGACCAGGGTCGAGATACCGAAGGCGGCCCGCTCTACACTGATGCCCAGCGGCTTCGCCACCCTGTCATATATCGCCTGATAAGCCGCCTCGCGGTCCAGACGCACCGTGCCACCGAGCACCGCGTCCGGGTTCAGGTAGCCAAGCACCAGGTTGGCGTCGGTGACCGTGGGTTCCCGCCCCCCCTTTCCATAGCAGACCGGCCCGGGGGTCGCCCCGGCACTACGTGGCCCCACCTGGAGCATGCCCTGGTCGTTGAGGTGTGCAATGGAGCCCCCGCCCGCACCCAGGGTCTCCACCTGGATCATCGGTACGCCGATGCGGTAGCGCAGGAAGTCCACGTCCTTGCTGAAGTTGGTCTGCCCTCCCCGGGTCAGGGTGATATCGAAGGAGGTGCCTCCCATGTCCACGGTGATGACGTTGTCGATCCCAAAGGGACGCGCCACATGCAGTCCGGCCTGGGGAGCCGACGCAGGACCGGAGTTGATGGCGGTTACGGCACGCTCGCTCATCATCTTGCCCTGGGCCAGGCCACCATTGGACTGGAAATACTGCACCGGATGGCGTGCTCCCAACTCCTCGAAGAGGGCATCGATGCGCGACACATAGCGTTGCATCACAGGGCTGAGATAGGCATTTACCACCGTCGTAGAAGTTCGGGTGTATTCACGCACCTGGGGATAGACTTCACTGCCGGCACAGACGAACACTTCGGGTAAGAGCTCACGCACCAGGGCCAGGGCCCGAGCCTCGTGATCCGGGTTGGCCACAGACCAGAGGAAGGAGATCGCCACCGCCTCGACTCCCTGATCGCGGAAATAACCCAGCGCCTCGCGAATCGCTGCCTCGTCGAGCGGCTCCCGCTCACGGCCATCGCTCAGGATTCGTCCACCGATCGGGCGCCTCAGATGGCGTGGCACCAGCATGTGCGCCGGGGGGTATTCCGGGTCGTAGCGGTAACCGTCTTCCTTGTGACCGAGACGGATCTCCAGGCTATCCTCGTGCCCCGCCGAACAGAGCAGCCCCACCTTGACGCCCTGACGTTCGATCAAGGCATTCAGGGCGACGGTGGTACCGTTGATGCAGAGATCGGCGTTGGCCACGATCTCGGCCGCAGGCTTGCCCAGGGCGTCAGAGATCTGCGCCAGACCAGCCCGGATCGCCTTGGTGCCATCCTCAGGCGTGGATGGGCTCTTGAACAGCCTCACCCGGCCCTCCCGATCGGCGATAATAAAGTCGGTAAAGGTACCGCCGGCATCGATGCCCAGTCGATAATCATGTTTCATTGTTGTGTCCTCCTCAGGATCAGCCGGCTTGGCGCTGTTGGTGGGTGGCCTCGATGTCGAGTTCACCACTGGCAGTCACGATCACCCCGTAGTCGAGCCGGGCTCCCTCACGAGACACCAGGCCATTCTTTATGTCATCGAGTACCTCCTCCACGGGGCGGGTGAAGGGGTCACCAAAGCCGCCGCCACCAGGATTGATATTGATCACCCGCTCACCGGGGGAGACATCCAGCATGGCGTTATGGTCATAGGCGGTCTCACTGCCGTCGCCATGGCGATGGATCAATCGACCCAGCTTGGGCTCGATCAGGGTGTTCCGGGCGCCTGCGGCACCGGCAGTGGGATACTGCCGCCCCTCGCCGAAGGCAACGGTCGTCATGACGTGATCCAGGGGCTCGATCTCCAACCAGGTGCCGGAGCCACCGCGTCGCTCGCCGGCACCGCCGCTGTCGGTCATCAGGCCATAGCGGTGGATCAGGATCGGATAGGAGTACTCGAGTAGCTCGATATCCCCCGACATCAGGGCACCAAAGCAGCACAGCGGCCCGCGGGAGTGCCAGCCATCCATGCCCCGGGTCGCCCCCGCGCCAGAGATGATCGAGGCCAGCACCATGGTGACGTACTGGTCATCACCACGCCGCGGGTCCTTGCCGGCAATATTGATACCGCTGGCGTGCCCCCAGGAGGCACTGACCCGATCCGGGGCGGCCTGCTCAAAGGCCAGGCGCACCGCGTCGGTCAGGGTCTCCATGGGCGTGGTGGTGCAGTTGGCATGGGGGGCCGGCTCGGTGGCATTGCACAGGGTGCCCGGCGGCCCCATATCGACACTGACACAGCGGTAAAGCCCCTCGTTGTAGGGAGGCGGCAACTGGGCAAACATCATCAGCCCCAGCAGCACCCCGGACATGGAGTTGCCCTCGTAGGAGTTGATGAAATAGGGCACCTGGGGCGGGCTATCGATGTGAATCGCTACCTCATCATTGCGCACCGATACACGGGCGGTGATCTCGAGATCACCGAGACCATGGCCGGAATCTTCCAATCGGGCCTTGCCAAGGTAATCACCATCCGGCACTTGGCGAATCAGGCTGCGCATCTGGCGATCCGCCATGGCCTTGAGTTCGGCAATGGCTGCCTTGACAGTATCCACCCCATAGCGCTCCAGAAGCGCCAGCAAGTGACGCTCCCCCACGCGACAGGCGCCGTACTGAGCGTTCAGGTCACCTTCCTGACTTTCGCGTGCCCGCATATTGGTCAGCAGCAGGTTGATCACGTCCTCGCGCCGCTTTCCCTTCTCCCATAACTTGACCGGAGGGATGCGCAGCCCCTCCGCATAGATCTCCTTGGCATCCGGGTTGTAACCCGCCGGCACAGGGCCACCAATATCGGTGAGGTGGCCCTTACATACCGTCCAGAACACCAGCTCGCCTCGAAAGAAGACCGGCTTATACATGCAGCAGTCGATGATATGACTGCCCTTATAGGCCGGATCATTGTGGTAGATAACATCACCCTCGGCGATGTCCTCACCGTAGAAGCCCGCCACGGCCTTCATAGCAGGAATCAGGGAGCCTAGATGAATCGGAATGTCCTGCCCCTGAAGTATCATTTCAGGCAAGTGATCGAAGAGAGCATTAGAGTAGTCGTGAGCCAGGTTGAAAACACTGGAGCGGCCTGTCTTCTCAAGAGTCAGGGTCATCTCTCGCTGGGCGGTCTCCAGCGCCCCCCTGACCACGGCTAGCGTGATGGGATCAATGGTCGACATATGGGACTCCGATATTGTCGTTGTGAGCCTTGCGATATCACGACGCACGTCGATGATACCGATGGCCGAGGCCATACCCCTTACACTACGGATCGGCGGAAACCGGAGATTGCCACCTGGCGAGCCGTGAATTGTCACTCAGTGCACTCTCGACCATCCAAGTTGGAGTACACTGAGCGACAATCCAAAAAATCCATCGACGGCTAAGGTGGTTCTGAGTGACACGCTGAGAGGAGAGCCATGTCACGCCTCGACTTGCCGCCCTTGGGCGGCTTTTTTCGGCACAAAAAATACTGCCGAAGTCCAGGACTCCGGCAGCAGCGTATCAACCGACAATCACTCCTTGAGCAGACTCGCCATGTACCAGGCCGGATTAGCCCGGCGCAGTCCCAGTTCATAGAGTAGGTAAGAGCAGAAAAAGGTCACCGGGGCTGAGAAGCCAACCAAGGTAGGCAACTGCATCAACACAATGCCCACCAGGATCGCTCCCCCCCAGGCCAGAAGACCACAAGGGTTGAAAGCCGGAATATGAGCATTATCCAGCTCCACATGGCCCTGAAAGCGGCTCTGATAGGTGGGCGATAGAATATGCGCCAGGGCCACACCCACCCAGGCCACCACGAACACCCCCTGATAGGCCAGCGCCTGAAGCAGATAAGTAAAGACATCTGCCATCATCAACCCATAGGCCATGGCACCAATCAGGCAACCGGCGAACACCTTACCCAGTCGCCGACCTGTCACCTTGCGAACCAGGGATTCGAAGTTGACCGTGGCCAGATAAAAGTTGGCGGTATTGATCCGGCTCTGCGTTACCCATACCAGTAGTAGGCCACCCACCCCCATCAACTCCAGCAGCCCCAGCACGATAGAGGCTTCGGATAATCCGCCGATGGGAATCATGGAGTCGAGCAGGATACCCACTACCCCGCTGAACAGGAACGCCATTAAATAGAACGGCACACCGAAGGTGATTCGTGAATGAAATTTCACATCCTTAGGGCGCCCAAAACGCGCATAGTCAAAGGTAAACATCATCAATACCCAGACACCCATATAGTAGGCAAAGGTATGCAACCACCCAAAGGTAGGGGCTCCACCATCCGGCACACGCGCCAGCCAATTATCGGGATACCCGAACTCGCTTATCGCCATCCCCACGGCGATCAACATTCCCACGACATAGACTGGTAGCAACACCCCATTAAACTTGTCCAGCCAATGCTGCACGCTACCAAAAATCAGCGACACCCCCAGCACCACCACAATAGCGGTAGCCATTGCCATAGAGAGATAGCCACTCCATTCGGCCAATACCAGGGCCATGACATAACCTTCGAAGACCGCGTAGTAGAGGGCAGTGGCAAAAAATATCAAGGTGGCCACCATGGCTCCGAAGCGACCAAACAGCACCTTGGAGAAGAGCGCCACGGTCAACCCGGTACGCATGGCATAGCGGCTGATCACCGCATTGATGGCACCATAGGCCAACACCGTTAACACAATTCCGATCAAGGCATTAGCAGTGCCGTAGTGGCGCGCCATGGCCGCAGCGACTACCAGATAGAAGATAGCACTGCAGACCGCCCACCAAGCCATCATCAAGTTGCCACGGGGCATGCGCCCAGACTCCGGCACAGGCCCCTCGGCATAGTCGAGGTCGCTCACTTTCTCTCGCTGGGTCATTTGGGTTACCTTTTTGTGCTTGTTATCCAGACCGGCCACCCAGGCCGGCAACGAAGGGTGTAGCGCTGCTTGCGTTCAATACAGCGCCTGGTTTTCACCCTACTCAGCGGAGGAGAGCTCGGCTTGCCGGCTAGAGCCTCATGAATTGGCATTCAGGGCACCATGTCGTCGGAGAATTTTCTTATCGAACCCGAGACGCCGCGGCTGCGGCTGCGCCAGTGGCGGGAGAGCGACCTGGCGCCCTTCGCCGCCCTGAATGCCGACCCGCAGGTGATGGCGCACTTCCCGGCGCCGCTGAGCCGAGCCGAGAGCGATGCCCTGGCCGAACGCATTCGTGGGCTGATCGCCGAGCGAGGCTGGGGCTTCTGGGCGGTGGAGATAAAACAGAGCGAGAGCCTACAGGCGTCCTTACCGGCGTCCTTTATCGGCTTCGTGGGGCTGCATATTCCCCGGGACGACCTGCCCTTCGCGCCCTGCGTGGAGATCGGCTGGCGCCTGGCGCGGCCCCATTGGGGACACGGTTATGCCCGGGAGGCGGCCGAGGCCGCCCTGGCGGTGGCCTTCGACTCGCTGGGGCTCGACGAGGTGGTCTCCTTCACCCCCCTCGACAATCACCGCTCCCAAGCGCTGATGGCGCGGCTCGGCATGCGTCGCGCCGAGACCTTCGAGCACCCCGCCCTGCCCCGGGGCCACCCGCTGCGCCCCCATTGCCTCTATCGGCTGAGCGCCGCCGACTGGCGTGGCGCGCGCCGCTGATCGACCGACGCCAAGAATCGACGAGGCCCTCCATGGAGGACCTCTTGGGGAAGCGTGAGGTTGGAATAATGGGCGAGACAGGCGCCTGGCGAAACGGCCGTGTCAGGCCGCTTGGCGAGGCGCCCGCCCCTTGCGGGAGTAGCTGCCCTTGCCCTTCTTGGGAGTCTCGCGGCGCTGCTTGAACAGCGGGGTGCGTAGCGTCGCCTTGAGGGCATTATCGCGAATCTTGCCGGTCTTCTTCATCGAGGCACTCCTTGGATGACACGGGAGACGAACACCGCCTCCCGGCGCCTTGGGACTCTCCCCGTGCCCGGGGGTTCCCTCACTCCTTCGCCGTCCCAGCCTCGGCCCCGGCCTCGGCCCCGGCCACCCGGCGCTGCCGCTGCGCCGCCATCCGCACCACGCTGCCCACGACGATCAGGCAGGGCGAGGGCAGCGGCTCGGCCGCCAGCTTGGCGGGCATCTCGCTCAGGGTACCGATCAGCGCCCGCTGCTCGGGCAGGCTGGCATTGGCCACCAGCATGATCGGCCAGTCGTCGGGCAGGCCGGCGCCGCGCAGCCCGGCGCAGATCGCCTCGACCTTGGCCAGGCCCATATAGAACACCAGGGTCTCGTCGCGACGGGCCAGCGCCGCCCAGTCCGGCTCGCCATCCACCCGGCACAGCTGGGCGGTGACCAGGCGCAGCTGCTGGGCATGGGCCCGGTCGGTGAGCGGAATGCCCATGCCGGCGCAGGCCGCCGAGGCGGCGGTGATACCGGGCACGATCTCGCTGGGCACCCCCGCCGCATCGAGGGCGGCGAGCTCCTCGCCCATGCGCCCGAAGACCCCGGGGTCGCCGCCCTTGAGGCGCACCACCGACTTGCCCTGGCTCGCCAGCTCCACCAGCAGCTCGCCGATCTCCGCCTGGGGCACGCTATGCTGGCCCCGGGCCTTGCCCACGTAGTAACGCTCCCGGTGGGCCGGAATCAGCGCCAGCACCTCATCCCCCACCAGGCGGTCATAGACCACCGCATCGGCCTCGCCCAGCAATCGGGCGGCCCTGAGGGTCAACAGCTCCGCCGCGCCGCTGCCGGCCCCCACCAGGTAGACGCTGCCGGGGCGGCAGTCGCCGCCCAGGGCCGTGCCCTTCCGCTGGTCCACGCCATCGGTTCGCCAGGCGGTCGTGTCGGCGATGCGCCGGGCCAGGCCGCGAAGCGGTGCCAGCAGGGCATCCCATGCCAGTCGGGCCTTGCTGTTCGGGGTCAGGGTTCGCATGGGGTGCTCTCCTCTTCGGCACGCGTCTCGCGGTGCGCTTCGATCAGGGACTTGAGTTCGGGGATGCAACTGCCGCACTGGGTGCCGCAGGCCAGGCGGGCACCCAGCGCCTCGACGCTGGCCTCGCCGCCGCGGATCGCCGCGACGATGGCCTTCTGGCCCACCTGATGGCAGCTGCACACCACCGGGCCGCTGTCGGCGGCGCCGTCGTCGCAGCCGGCCAGCAGGCGGCGCCGGCGCTCGGCCGACAGGGCCTCGCCCCGGGCGGCCTCGGCGAGGCGTTCATCGAGCCAGGCCAGCCCCGGCGACTCCGCCGGGGGGCCCACCATCAGCCACCAGCGCAGGCGACCGTCCTCGATGCCGGCGGCACGCAATCGCCCGCCGGCGGGATCGTCGAGCCACAGCGTCGGAGCCACCGGCAGGTGGCCCGCGAGCCAGGCCAGCCAGTCGCGATCGGCCTGCTCAGGCCTGCCGGCCAGTTGCCAGCGCTGGCCATGGGCCAGGGGGATTCGCGCCCAGTAGGCGGCCTCCGTACACCAGTCGGGCGTGACAGGGAGGCCATCGGCCACCAGCAGGGTCGCCTCCCAGGCGATGGGCAGCGGCGTCAGCGCCACGGCGCCATGCTTGGACTCGGGCTGGCCGGAGAGCGGGTCGAGGTGGGCCTCCAGCAGGCTGCCCATGCGCGCGCTCCCGCTGAAGCGGTCGCTCCAGTGCATGGGCACGAACACCTCGCCCCGGCGCTGCCCCCTGGTGAGCCGCACCCGGCCGAGGTAGTCGCCGCCGGCACCACGCAGCCGGGCCAGTTGCTGGTCGCCGACGCCCAGCGCCAGGGCATCCTCGGGGGTGATCTCGATAAAGGGCTCGGCGCGGTGATTCATCAGCCGCGGCGCCCGGGCGGTGCGGGTCATGGTGTGCCACTGGTCACGGATACGCCCGGTGTTGAGGCGCAGCGGCCGCGCCTCGGAGAGCGCCTGCTGCGGAGCCCGCGGGCGCACCGCAATCAGCCGGGCCAGGCCATCCGGGGTGGCGAAGCGGCCGTCCTCGAAGAGCCGCGCGGTGCCCCGGGGCGCGGCGGCGTTGACCGGCCACTGGATGGGTGCCAGGGCGTCATAGGCGGCGCGATCGAGCCCCGCCAGGCCGGAGATATCGAACAGCCGCTCGCCCGGGGTTCCGGGCAGGTTCTCGACGCCGGAGAGCCGGGCATGCTCGTCGAAGATCTCACACGGATGCGCGTAGTCGAAGGCCTCGCCATAGCCCAGCCGCCGGGCCACCTGGGTGATGATCCACCAGTCGTGCTTCGCCTCCCCCGGCGGCGGCAGCAGGCCGCGCTGACGGGAGATGCGCCGCTCGGAGTTGGTCACGGTGCCGTTCTTCTCCGACCAGCTCGAGGCCGGCAGCACGATATCCGCATAGGCCAGCAGGTCGGTGTCGGCCATGCACTCGGAGACGATCACCAGCGGGCACGTCTCCAGCGCCGCCCGTACCCGGTCGGCCCGGGGCAGGCTGACCGCCGGGTTGGTGGCCATGATCCATAGCGCCCGGACCTCGCCCCGCTCGATCGCCTCGAAGAGTTCCACCGCCTTGTGCCCGGGCCCCTCCGGCAGGCTCGGGGTCAGCGACTCGGTGGCCCAGAAGCGGGTCACCCGCTCGATCGCGCCCGGGGTGTGGTAGTCCATATGGGCGGCCAGCTGGTTGGCCAGGCCGCCCACCTCGCGGCCGCCCATGGCGTTGGGCTGGCCGGTGATCGAGAAGGGCCCGGCCCCGGGCAGGCCGAGCTTGCCGCCGGCCAGGTGGCAATTGATGATGGCGTTGCACTTGTCGGTGCCGCTGGAGGACTGGTTGATGCCCTGGGAGTAGAGGGTCACCACGTGCAACTGGCTGGCGAACCAGTAGTAGAAGGTCTCCAGGCGCTCCGGGTCGAGATCGCAGTCGGCGGCCACGGCGGCCACCGAGGCATCTTCCTCCCGGGCCGCGGCCAGCGCCTCCTCGAGGCCCTGGGTGTGCCGCTCCAGGTAGACCCGGTCGAGCCGGCCCTTGTCGGCCATCCAGGCCAGCAGCCCATTGAACAGCCGGGCGTCGCTGCCGGGCCTGAGGCCCAGGTAGAGGTCGGCGATCTCGCAGCTGTCGGTGACCCGGGGATCGATCACCACCACCCGCATCAACGGGTTGCGGGTCTTGGCCACCTTGAGCCGCTGATAGAGCACCGGGTGGTTCCAGGCCAGGTTGGAGCCCACCAGCACCACCAGCTCGGCCTCCTCCAGGTCCTCATAGCTGCAGGGCACGGCGTCGGCACCCAGGCTGCGCTTGTAGGCGGCCACCGCCGAGGCCATGCACAGCCGCGAGTTGGTATCCAGGTGCGGGGTACCGAGGAAGCCCTTGAAGAGCTTGTTGGCCACGTAATAGTCCTCGGTGAGCAGTTGGCCGGAAAGGTAGGCCGCCACCGCGCCGTCGCCGTGCTCGCTTCGGGTCGCCGCCAGGCGCTCGGCCACGGCGGACAGCGCCGTCTCCCAGTCCACCTCGACGCCGTCGACCCGGGGCCGGGTCAGTCGGCCCCGGTGACCGAGGGTCTCGTGGAGGGCCGAGCCCTTGACGCAGAGGCGGCCATAGTTGGCCGGGTGCTCGCTGTCGCCGCTGACGCCGACGATCCGCTCGTCCTCCAGCTCCGCCAGTACGCCGCAGCCGACGCCACAATAGGGGCAGGTGGTTCGCGCCTGATGCATAGGGTTGCCTCTTGAAACGACGATGGCGCCCTCCCTCGGCCGCTAGGCCGTGAGCAGGACGCCATCGTCGTGTTCGCTGAACTGCTGATATCGACAGGACCGCCATTGGTCCCGGGTTACTTCCTGGTAAGCAAGGCGTATGCCATATGCCCGGAAAACATATCTAACCATTTGACTAGCCTGAGTATCTTGGCGAACGACCAGGCCCCCGGGTTACCCCGACCGCGCCCCCACGCACCATCACAAGGCGCCTCGAGACGCGACTGCACCCTATCGACGCAATCCCGGCCACCCCATGGCGGTGCAGGCCTTCGCCAGGCAGCAAACAAGTCGGCCCACTTCCAGGGCTATCGCCATCGGAATGACGAGGGGCGCTGGGGGCAGGATGGAGCGGGTGTTTTTTGCCAGGGATGGCAAAAGTAGCGCCCAGGGAGGGGTTTACAGCGCCCCGCGACGACCTGCCCCCAGGGTAGCCCCGGGCCTCCTACAGAGTGCACGCGACTGCGATAGCCCTGGGTGCCCTGATCCGATCCCCGGCGAGCTGGAACGCTTATTGCAGGGCTATAAGACCTGATCTTCCCGCGAGTCCCGTTATGTCCCCACCCACGTCCCTGAAGATATTGCTGGTCGACGACGAAGTGGTGCGCGCCGCCATGGTCGAGGAGGCTCTGACCCACGAGGGGCACCAGGTGATCTGCCGCCTGACCAGCCCCGCCAGCCTCAACGAGATGGTGGTCCGCCATGCCCCCGATGTGGTGATCATCGACATGGAGTCCCCGGACCGGGACACCCTGGACAGCATGGCACTGCTCAATCGCGAGAACCCCCGCCCGGTGGTCTTCTTCGCCGATCAACACGACCCGGACACCCTGCAGGCCGCCCTCAAGGTCGGGGTCAGCGCCTACGTGGTGGACGGCCTGGTGCCCGGCCGGGTCAAGCCGATCATCGAGGTGGCCATCGCCCGCTTCGATGCCTTCCAGTCGCTGCGCCGCGAGCTGGACAAGACCCGCAGCCAGCTCAGCGAACGCAAGCGCATCGAGCGCGCCAAGGGGCTGCTGATGAAGCATCAGAACACCGACGAGGAGCAGGCCTACCGCATGCTGCGCAAGCTGGCCATGGATCGCGGCCAGCGCATCGCCCAGGTGGCCGACAACGTCATCGATATCCTCGAACGCCTGGAGAACGGCCTATGACCCGCCTACCGGATGCCGAACGTCCCGACCTGACCCTGGGCTTCGTGCCGCTGCTGGATTCGGCCCTGCTGGTGATCGCCCGGGAGGCCGGCTTCTTCGCCGACCAGGGCCTGGACGTGACCCTGGCCCGCCAGAACACCTGGTCGACCCTGCGCGACAGGGTGGCCGCCGGCCTGCTGGACGGCGCCCAGATGCTCGCCCCGATGCCGCTGGCCATGAGCCTGGGGCTGGGCCGGGCCCCCTGCGAGACCCTGGCCCCGGTGACCCTGTCCCGCAACGGCAATGCCCTGGTGCTCGCCGAACGCCTCGCCGAGGCCAGCCACGCCCACCTGGCGGTGGACCCGGCCCGCGGCGCCCGGGCCCTGGCCGCGGTTCTGCCGACGCTGCCCCGCCCGCCGCGGCTGGCCATGGTCTACCCCTACTCCTGCCAGCACTATCAGCTGCGCCACTGGCTCGACCTGGGCGGCCTCGACCCGCAGCGCGACGTCGAGCTGGTGGTGCTGCCGCCGCCGCGCATGGTGGAGGCCATGGAAGCCGGGGAGATCGACGGCTACTGCGCCGGCGAGCCCTGGGGCAGCCTGGCCAAGCACCGGGGCGCGGGGCGCATCGTCGCCACCGGCGCCCAGCTCTGGCCGGAAGCCCCGGAGAAGGTGCTTGGGGTGACCCGCTCCTGGGCGCGCGACTATCCGGCCACCCTGGCGCGACTGATCGTCGCCCTGCAGCGGGCCAGCGACTGGCTGGCGGCGGACCCCGGCCACGCCCGCCGTGCCCTGGAGTGGCTGGCCCTGCCCCCCTACCTGGATCGCTCGGTGGCCCACCTGTCGCGGCTGGCCCTCAACGAGGCACCGATGCGTCAGCGCCTCGCCGGCAGCCTGCGCCCCGATCCCCAGGCCGCCGCCGGCGTCGCCGAGCACCTGGACCAGGCCCTACGCCGGGAGGGGCGGCGCCTGGGCCTGGCCGGCCTGCGGGCCTGCCATGACCCCGTGCATTATGACGCGGCCCTGCACCAGGCGGGTGCAGGCGCCGGCCATGCCACCCCCTGACGGAGATATTACAACCCTATGTAATCACAGAAAAAATCGACTTACCCCGGCATTCTGGCCGGGTTCTTGAAAGTCCTTGATCAGTACGGGGCATCAACGGCGATCGCCTCGACAGGATTCAGACAACGGCGTCTTCCCCTGGCCTACGGGCCAGAGGAAGGCGCCGTTTTTGGTTTTCGCCACGACAGGAGACGCTCCCCATGCCTCAACTCACCCCGGACGAGCCCCTGGTGATCATCGGCAACGGCATGGCCGGCCATCGGCTGGTGGAGGCCCTGCTCCAGCGGGCCGATCGGCCGACACGCATCATCGTGCTGGGCGAGGAGGCCGCCCCGGCCTACAACCGCATCCTGCTTTCCCCCTGGCTTGCCGGCGAGATGGCCCGCGACGCCCTGACCCTGCGCGACGCGGCCTGGTATGCCGACCAGGGCATCGAGCTGCTCCTCGGCGAGCGGGTCACCGATATCGACCGCCGGGCCCGGCGCCTGACCACCGACGCGGGACGCACCCTCGACTATGGCCGCCTGGTGCTGGCCACCGGCTCGCGGCCGGCCATGCCGGCGGTGCCCGGCATCGAGCTGGCGGGGGTCCACGGCTTCCGCGACCTCAACGACGCCGAGGCGCTGATGGCCGCCGCCGAGGCCGGCGCCGAGACCCTGGTGGTGGGGGGCGGCCTGCTGGGCCTGGAAGCCGCCGAGGGCATGCGCAAGCGCGGCGCCCGGGTCGGCGTGCTGCAGCGCGCCGGCCGGCTGATGAATCGCCAGCTCGACGCCACCGCCGCCGCCCTGCTGGAGGCAGCACTTCGCGGCCGCGGCCTCGCGATCCATACCGGCGCGCGCCTGGCACGACTGGAGGACGACGGCCGCGGCCGGGTGGCGGCGGCGCACCTGGAGGACGGGCGCCGGCTGCCCGCCGACTGCGTGGTGATCGCCGCCGGCATCGCCCCCAATACCCAACTGGGCGAGGCCGCCGGCCTGGCCATGGGCCGCGCCATCCGGGTCGACGACGGCCTCACCAGCTCCGACCCGCATATCCACGCCCTCGGCGAATGCTGCGAGTTCGCCGGCCACACCTACGGCCTGGTGGAGCCGATCTGGCGCCAGGTGGAGGTACTGGCCGCGCGCCTGTCCGGCGAGCCAACGCCAGGCTACCGGGAGGCCGAGACCGCCACCAAGCTCAAGGTCAGCGGCATCTCCCTCTACGCCTTCGGCCCCATTGATCCCGACGACGACCACGAGGTGCTGGTCTACCAGGACCCCGACCAGGGCGACTACCGCCGGCTGCTGCTGCGCGACGGCCGCCTGGAGGGCGCGGTGCTCTATGGCGATACCGCCATGGGCCCCTGGTACTTCGCCCAGGCCCAGACCGGCCGCGACCTCGGCGCCTGCCGCCCGGCCCTGCTGCTGGGCGCGGCCGATGCCGACGCCCTGCTCGACACCCCCTTATCCGCTTCAACGTCCCGCCCCGTGAAGGAGGCCGCCTAAGATGTCCACGCAACAGCCATTGATCATCATCGGTAACGGCATGGTCGGCCACCACCTGGTCGAGCAGCTCATCGAGCGCGGCGCCCATCGGCGCTACCGGATCACCGTCTTCGGCGAGGAGCGTCATCTCGCCTACGACCGGGTCCACCTCTCCGAGTACTTCGCCGGCCGCGACGCCGAATCGCTGGCGCTGTCCACCGCCGACTACTACGCCGAGCACGGCATCGAACTGCGCCTCGACGAGGCCGTCACCGCCATCGACCGCGACGCGGGCGAGGTGGTCACCCCCCGGGGCCGCTATCCCTACGACCGCCTGGTGCTGGCCACCGGCTCCTATCCCTTCGTGCCGCCGATTCCCGGCAACGACCGGGAGGGCTGCCTGGTCTACCGCACCCTGGATGACCTGGACGCCATCCGCGCCGCCGCCGAGAACGCCGCCACCGGCGTGGTGGTGGGCGGCGGCCTGCTGGGCCTGGAGGCGGCCAACGCCCTGCGTGGCCTGAATCTCGATACCGCCGTGGTGGAATTCGCCCCGCGGCTGATGCCCATGCAGGTGGATGCCGAGGGCGGCGAACTGCTGCGCGAGAAGATCGAGGCGCTGGGCGTGCAGGTGCTCACCGAGCGCGCCACCCAGCGCATCGAGGACGGCGAGGCCGGCCGCCATCGCATGGTATTCCAGGACGACAAGGTGCTGGAGGCCGACCTGATCGTCTTCTCCGCCGGCATTCGCCCCCGGGACGCGCTGGCCCGCGACAGCGCCCTGGAACTCGGCGAGCGCGGCGGCGTGGTGATCGACGACCGCTGCCTGACCAGCGACCCCATGATCCTGGCGGTCGGCGAGGTGGCGCTGTGGAACCAGAGCATCTTCGGCCTGGTGGCCCCCGGCTACCAGATGGCCCGGGCCGCCGCCGACACCCTGATGGCCGACGTCCTCGACCGCGAGGCCGAGACCTTCCGCGGCGCCGATATGAGCACCAAGCTCAAGCTGCTCGGCGTCGACGTGGGCGCCATCGGCGACGCCCACGGCACCCAGCACCCCGGCGCGCGGATGTTCCGCTACCTGGACGAGATCAAGCAGGAGTACCGCAAGCTGGTGGTCTCCGGCGACGGCAAGAGACTGCTCGGCGCCATGCTGGTGGGCGACAACGGCTATTACGACACCCTGATGCAGTACTACGCGGGCGGCATCGAGCTACCCCAGGATCCCGCCTCGCTGATCCTGCCCTCGAGCGAGGGCGCCCCGGCGCTGGGCCCCGACGCCCTGCCCGACGCCGCCATGATCTGCTCCTGCCATAACATCACCAAGGGCGACGTCTGCGCCTCCATCGACGCGGGGGCCTGCGACCTCGCCACCGTCAAGGGCGCGACCCGCGCCAGCACCGGCTGCGGCGGCTGCGCGGCCCTGCTCAAGAGCGTAGTCGACCATGAACTGGAGAGCCGCGGCGTCGAGGTGGACCGCTCCCTCTGCGAGCACTTCGCCCATACCCGCCAGGCGCTCTACGATATCGTCCGCGTCGAGGGCATCAAGACCTTCGGCGAGCTGATGGAGAAGCACGGCAATCCCGAGACCCATCGCTTGGGCTGCGATATCTGCAAGCCGGCGGTGGCCTCGATCCTCGCCTCCTGCTTCAACGAGCCGATCACCGACGCGGCACATATCCCGTTGCAGGACACCAACGACACCTTTATGGCCAATATGCAGAAGAACGGCACCTACTCGGTGGTGCCGCGCATCGCCGGCGGGGAGATCACCCCGGACAAGCTGGTGGTGTTGGGCCAGGTGGCACAGAAGTACGCGCTCTACACCAAGGTCACCGGCGGCCAGCGCATCGACCTCTTCGGCGCCCGCCTGGAGGACCTGCCGGCGATCTGGGGCGAGCTGATCGAGGCGGGCTTCGAGACCGGCCACGCCTACGGCAAGTCGCTGCGCACCGTGAAGTCCTGCGTCGGCAGCACCTGGTGCCGCTACGGCGTCGACGACAGCGTGGGCATGGCGATCCGCCTCGAGCATCGCTACAAGGGCCTGCGCTCGCCCCACAAGCTCAAGCTGGCCGTCTCCGGCTGTACCCGGGAGTGCGCCGAGGCCCAGAGCAAGGACATCGGCGTGATCGCCACCGAGCACGGCTGGAACCTCTACGTCTGCGGCAACGGCGGCATGCGCCCCCGCCATGCCGAGCTGTTCGCCACCGACCTGGACGACGAGGCACTGATCCGCACCATCGACCGGGTGCTGATGTTCTATGTGCGCACCGCCGACCGCCTGCAGCGCACCTCGGTGTGGCGCGAGAACCTGGAGGGCGGCCTCGACTACCTCAAGGCGGTGATCCTGGAGGACAGCTTAGGGATAGGCGAGGAGCTGGAGCGCCAGATGCAGGCGGTGGTGGACACCTACGAGTGCGAATGGGCGAATGCCGTCAAGGACCCGGAGAAGCTCAAGCGCTTCAGAAGCTTCGTCAACGACAGCCGCCCGGACCCGGACATCATTATGACCAGCGAGCGCGGCCAGCTAAGGCCCGCCTAGCGAATGGCGCCCCGGACGCCCTCACCCAAGACAATGGAGACTCCCATGACCACCGCTACCGCCCTTGAGCACGAGACCGAGATGACCTGGCAAGCCCTCTGTGACCACGCCGACCTGGTGCCCTTCTCCGGCGTCGCCGCCTGGATCGAGACCGCCGACGGCCCCGCCCAGGTGGCCCTGTTCTACCTTCCAAGCGGCCCGAACACGCCGCAGCCGGGCCACGAGCAGGCGCTCTATGCCCTGGATAACCACGATCCCTTCTCCGGCGCCAACGTCATCGCCCGGGGCATCGTCGGCGACCTCCAGGGCGACCCCGTCGTCGCCTCGCCGCTCTACAAGCAGCACTTCCGCCTCACCGATGGCCAGTGCCTGGAGGACGACGCCGTCCGACTGCGCACCTGGCCGGTGCGTTTCGACGGCGAGCGGGTGCTGATCCACGCCTGAAGGGCCTGCCCTCAGGCGCCGAAGAGCCGCCAGACCAGCGGCAGGAAGAGCGCGGTAAAGACCCCGGTCAGGCTCATGCCCAGGGAGGCGAAGGCGCCGGCGGTGGGGCCGAGCTCGAAGGCGCGGACGGTGCCGATGGCGTGGCCATTGACGCCCAGGGTGAAGCCGATCAGCCGTGGGTCGCGAATATCGAGCAGGCGCGCCAGCCAGCTCACGAAGAGGGTCGCCATGACCCCGGTGATCAGCAGGCCGCCCAGCATCAGCGATAGCGAGCCGCCGATCTGCTCCTGGATGCCGATGGCCAGGGGCGCGGTAACCGACTTCGGCGCCAGGGAGGCCAGCACCGCCGGCGGCGCCCCCAGCAGCCAGGCGATCGCCACGGCATAACATGCCGCCAGGGCGGCGGCGAGCGGCAGGCAGCAGAGGATCGGCTTCCACAGGGCGAAGATCGCCTGGCGCTGCTGGTAGAGGGGCACCGCCAAGGCCACGGTGGCAGGCCCCAGCAGCAGGGTCAGCCAGGCGATATCGTGCCGGTAATCGCGGTACGGGATGCCCAGCAGCCAGAGGCCGGTGGCGATCAACAACGCCCCGATCAGCACCGCCGGACACCAGCTCGGCCGGCCGAGCCGCTCGAACAGCCGGACGCCGCCGAGATAGGCGGCCAGGGTCAGGGCGATGGCCAGGATGGGGCCATTCGGTATCGACGCCTGCCAGCCGCTCATGGCCGTGGCTCCGGCGTATCGCCACTCGCCAGATCCCCGGGCATAAAGCGCCGCATCAACCAGAAGGTGGTCAACACGCTAAGCAGGGTCCCCAGGACCAGGGCTACCATCACCGCCGTCCAATGGCCGGCGAACTCGTCGATCACGAAGAACACCCCCACCACCCCGGGCATGATCAGCATGGCGAGCAGCCCGATCAATGCCTGACTCGCCGTGGCCACGCTCTCGTTGAGCCGCCGCGTCACCAACAGCCAGACCAGCAGCAACAGCAGCCCGGCCATGGCGTGGGAGACCGGCAGCGACAGCCACTCGACGGCCGCCTGCCCCAGCAGTTGGAACCCGAGCAGCCACAGGAACCCGCGCAACAGTGTCATGCCATCTCCAGAAAACGACGATAGAGGGAGCCTGCCGCGGGGTAACGGCGGCAAGCCATCATGAAAGTCGCACTAAGGTTATCACGCTATCATTATCGCGGGATGGCCCGCCTCGCTCCGGCCGCCGGGACCCGCGCCCTATGCCCGACACGCACCCCACCGGGGCGCATCGACAGGCGCTAAATAACGTTGAACCCGGGTGCTGGAACTCATGAATCGGCCGGCGCATTCTAGGGTCAAAGGGAGTATCCCGGGCCATAGAGGAGGGACGTCATACCAGGGAAGCGGCATTGGCGCGGTGCCCTTATGACAGGGTGTCATATGACCGTAAGGTGTCACTGCCAATGTCGATCATGCCGTCAACCAAGGAGCGCTTCCAACGATGGTGCGAATCGACAAGAAGCCCACTCGGCTCTACGTGCTGGATACCAATGTCCTGCTGCATGACCCCACGGCCATCTATCAGTTCGAGGAACACGACGTCGCCATCCCCATGACGGTCCTCGAGGAGCTCGACAAGCACAAGAACGGCATTCGTGAAATTGCCCGCACCGCCCGCCAGGTCAGCCGTACCCTCTCGGAGCTGACCAACCAGGTCGACTTCGACGAGATCCCCCACGGTATCCCGATTCCCCGGGCCAACGACGCCCCCAGCGGACGCCTGCGCTTTCTCTGCTATCAGGACCTCGCCCCCCTGGACCACCTGGAGGAGAGTCCCGACAACCAGATCCTCGCCGAGACCTGTCGCCTGCGCGACGAGTACCCGGACGCCTCGGTGGTCCTGATCACCAAGGACATCAACCTCAGGGTCAAGGCCGCGGCCCTCAAGGTGCCGGTGGAGGACTACCTGACCGACCGCGCCTTCGACGACAGCGACGCCATGACCGAGGGCGCCCAGATCGTCGCCAGTGCCGGTCATGACGGCAGCGCCCTCTGGGAATCCCTGGCCGTCGAGGTGGAGGTGGAACGCGCCGATCACCACACCTTCTATGCCCTGCGCGGCGAGCTGCCCGACGACTGGCACGTGGGCATGCTGGTCTCCGATGACGAGAACGGCGCCCATTTCGAGGCCATCGTCCGCGAGCTGGAGCCGGGGCGGGCGCGCCTGCAGCTGCTCACCAACTATCGCCACAAGGCCAGCGTCTGGGGCGTGCATGCCCATGACAGCCGCCAGAACTTCGCCCTGAACCTGCTGATGGACCCCGAGGTGGACCTGGTGACCATCGCCGGCGGCGCCGGCACCGGCAAGACCTATATGACCCTGGCGGCGGCCTTCCAGCAGACCCTGGACACCAAGCAGTTCGAGCGTATCGTCTTCACCCGGGCGCCGATCTCCATGAGCGAGGACATCGGCTTCCTGCCCGGCACCGAGGAAGAGAAGATGTCGCCCTGGATGGGCGCCTTCCACGACAACATGGATAACCTGCTGCGCGACGAGAAGGACGGTTCCACCAGCTGGAGCGAGGATGCCACTCGCTCGCTGATCGGCTCCCGGGTGCAGATCCGCTCGCCGGGTTTCATGCGCGGGCGGACCCTTAACGACACCTTCCTGATCATCGACGAGGCGCAGAACTTCACGCCCAAGCAGCTCAAGTCGCTGGTCACCCGGGCCGGACGCAACACCAAGATCGTCTGCCTGGGCAACGTAGGGCAGATCGATACTCCCTACCTCACCCCCAACACCTGCGGCATGGCGGCGCTGGTGCAGCGCTTCCGCCACTGGCCCCATGCCGGCCATATCACCCTGCGCAGCATCGAGCGCTCGCGGCTGGCCCTGGCCGCCGAAGAGCTGCTCTAACCCCATCGACACGCCAGAGGCTACCGGCGGCACTTGCCGCCGGCTGGCCTTTCCGGGCCCCGGGCACTATCATCGTGCCAGCGAAAAAACCCCTCAACCGAAGTGGCTTTCCATGGCGCAATACGTCTACACCATGAACCGGGTGGGCAAGATCGTGCCCCCCAAGAAGCAGATCCTCAAGGACATCTCCCTGTCCTTCTTCCCCGGTGCCAAGATCGGCGTGCTGGGCCTGAATGGCGCGGGCAAGTCGACCCTGCTGCGCATCATGGCCGGCGTCGATACCGAGTTCGAGGGCGAGGCGCGCCCCATGCCGGGCATCAACGTCGGCTACCTGCCCCAGGAGCCCGAGCTCGACGACGACAAGAACGTCCGCGAGACCGTGGAAGAGGCCCTGGGCGAGATCAAGGCGGCCCAGGAAAAGCTCGACGCCGTCTACGCCGCCTATGCCGAGCCGGACGCCGATTTCGATGCCCTGGCCGCCGAGCAGGCGCGTCTCGAGAACATCATCGAGGCCGCCGACGCCCATAACCTGGAGCGCAAGCTCGAGGTCGCCGCCGACGCCCTGCGCCTGCCACCCTGGGACGCCAAGGTCGGCAACCTCTCCGGGGGCGAGCGCCGCCGCGTGGCGCTGTGCCGCCTGCTGCTCTCCGGTCCCGACATGCTGCTGCTGGACGAGCCCACCAACCACCTGGACGCCGAGTCCGTGGCCTGGCTGGAGCGTTTCCTCCACGACTACAACGGCACCGTGGTGGCGATCACCCACGACCGTTACTTCCTCGACAACGTGGCCGGCTGGATCCTCGAGCTCGACCGCGGCCAGGGCATCCCCTTCGAGGGCAACTACTCCCAGTGGCTCGAATCCAAGGAGAAGCGCCTGGAGCAGGAGGCCAAGCAGGAGGCCTCGCGCCAGAAGGCCATCAAGCACGAGCTGGAGTGGGTGCGCTCCAACGCCAAGGGTCGCCAGGCCAAGAGCAAGGCGCGCCTCAACCGCTTCGAGGAGATGCAGTCCGGCGACTTCCAGAAGCGCAACGAGACCAACGAGATCTATATTCCGCCCGGCAAGCGCCTGGGCGACAAGGTCATCGAGTTCCATGGGGTCTCCAAGCGCTTCGATGACAAGCTGCTCTACGAGGACCTCTCCTTCACCGTGCCACCGGGGGCCATCGTCGGCATCGTCGGCGGCAACGGCGCCGGCAAGTCGACGCTGTTCAAGCTGGTCAAGGGCACCGAGCGGCCGGATGTCGGCGAGGTGGTGATCGGCGAGACCGTCGACATCGCCTATGTGGAGCAGCTCCGCGACGCCCTGGACAACAAGCAGACGGTCTGGGAAGCGGTCTCCGACGGCCAGGACATCCTCAATATCAACGGCTACGAGGTCTCCTCGCGGGCCTATGTGGGGCGTTTCAACTTCAAGGGCAACGACCAGCAGAAGCGCCTGTCGGACCTTTCCGGGGGGGAACGCGGCCGCCTGCAGCTGGCCCAGACCCTGAAGCAGGGCGCCAACGTGCTGCTCCTCGACGAGCCCTCCAACGACCTGGATATCGAGACCCTGCGCGCCCTGGAAGAGGCCCTGCTGGCCTTCCCCGGCTGCGCCATGGTGATCTCCCACGATCGCTGGTTCCTCGACCGTATCGCCACCCATGTGCTCGCCTTCGAGGGCGATTCTCAGGTGGTGTTCTTCGAGGGCAACTACACCGAGTACGAGGCGGATCACAAGAAGCGGGTCGGTAACGACACCCCGCACCGCATGAAGTACAAGCGCATCGACGCCTGAGCCCAGGCCCACGGCCCCCAGGCAACGCAAATGCCCCCGACGAGCCTCTCGTCGGGGGCATTTGCGTTGGGAATCCCCCTTGCAGCACGCCGAGGAAGGGCTCATAAGTCAGAAGGCCTGTCAGGGAAGGAACCGCCATGTCGATGACTCAGTTGCTTCACCCAATCGAGCTGTTCAAGCGCTTCACCACCAGCATCGCCTACCTGCCGACACTGGCCGCCCTGGCCTACGTCGCCCTGGGGCTACTGGCCTGGCTGCCCCCCGTCACCGACGATGTCCTGCCCCTGGCCCTTCGGCGACTGAGCCTGTCCTCGCCGAGCGACGCCCAGTCGCTGCTCGCCGCCCTGCTCGGCGGGATGATTTCGCTGATGGTATTCAGCTTCTCGATGGTGATGTCGGTGCTCTCCCAGGCCGGCGGCAACTTCTCTCACAAGCTGGTCTTCGGGCTGATCTCCGAGCGTCGCCACCAGTGGGTACTGGGGCATTACCTCGGCACCATCCTGTTCATTCTGATGCTCTTGATCGTGCCCGATGTGGCCGATGAAGAGGCGACCTGGCGCTCCCTCGCGGTTTACGCCGCCTGCGCCATGGTCACCCACTGCCTGGGACTGTTCGTCTTCTTTATCCACAACGCCTCCCAGTCGATCCAGGTCGATGCCGTGATCAGCAACCTGCATCAGACCACCCTAGTCTCCATGACTCGGGCCAAGGCCCGGGAACAGCATCCCCGCTGGCGCTTCGTTGCGGCCTCGGCGGTGCCCTTGAGGCGCTGTCACGAGATTCGCGCCACCCGGGCAGGCTACCTGCAGAACGCCGACCTGCAGAAGCTGGCCAGGCTCGCCGAGGGCATCGGCGGCGTCATTCACCTGACCTTCCGCTTCGGCGACTACGTAGTGGAGGGACTGCCCATCATCATCCTCGAGTGCGAGGACGCCCCCAACGAGGAGTGGTGCCAGGCGGTGTGCGAGACCATGACCTACTTGAGCGGGGAATCCATCGACGAACACTTCGTTCACGGCATGACTCAGCTGATGGAAGTGGCGATCAAGGCGCTCTCGCCGGGCATCAATGATCCCGGCACCGCACGGCTATGCCTGCACCGATTGACCGACCTGCTCGGTCAGTACCAAAGCTGGCAACCCGCCAATACCCTGGTGGACGACGACGGTCGGCGCCTCGTGACCTGGCCGGTGGAGCGTTTCGACAGCCTGCTGCACCGCCTGTTCGTGCCGCTGCTGCACTATGGTGCCGAGGATCAGAGCGCCCTGCTCGGCCTGCTCAAGGCCACCAAGTCCCTATCGCTGCTGGCCGACGAGGCGCAACTGAGCAGCCTTCAGTCCATGGCGGATCGCATCGTCGAGGCACTGGATGCCAACAACCGACATCCCATGGATCGCGCCTTTATCACCGAGCGCCTGCGACACGGCCAGCATCGCCTCAGCCTGCCCGCCAGCCTCGGCGATAGCTGAGTGAAGGGGCCGGGGGGCACCGCGGTCAGTAGACCCCGGGGGCGCCCTCCGGGCGAGTCTTGAAGCGCCGGTGCAGCCACAGGTACTGCTCCGGGTGCCGGCGGATCGCCTGCTCGATAACGGCGTTGACGCGGGTGGCATCGGCGACCTCGTCGCCGGAGGGAAAGTCCTCCAGCGGCGGCAGATACTCCAGGGTATAGGTACGATTATCCGGGTTACGATGGAAGATCAGCGGGATGACCGGGGCCCCGGTCAGGCGTGCGATGCGCGAGGTCATCCGCACCGTGGCGGCTTCGATGCCGAAGAAGGGGGCGAAGACGCTGGCCTCGCGGCCGAAGTCCTGGTCCGGCGAGTACCAGACGTTATGCCCCGCCTTGAGGCGCCTGACCACGCCGCGCAGGTCATGACGGTCGAGGACCGCATCGAAGTAGGGTGCCCGGGCACGTGCCATGAAGCGGTTGAAGAGCGGATTGTCATGGGGACGCTGCACCGCATCGGCGCGAAAGAACAGCGAATGCAGCGCCCCG
The DNA here is from genome assembly GCF_023708045.1 of Halomonas sp. NCCP-2165. Taxonomy (NCBI): domain Bacteria; kingdom Pseudomonadati; phylum Pseudomonadota; class Gammaproteobacteria; order Oceanospirillales; family Halomonadaceae; genus Halomonas; species Halomonas sp. NCCP-2165. Next base: position 114,036 of record NZ_BRCY01000006.1, on the reverse strand, counting down.
CCCAGGTCCAGGGTCGAGAAGTGAATGCCGAGGATCAGCGCGCCCTTGCCCTGAGCCTGCACCCGCGCCATATGCTCCTGGCCCTGAAAGGTGACCCGGTGGCGCAGATGCTCGGGATCGCGGCACCAGCCGGTGGCGGTCTCCAGCAGGCCGATGCCGTTGGCGATAAAGGTCTCGCGGACCAGCTCGGCACGCCGCGCCTCGGTGAGCTCGGGAAAGCACAGCCGCAGGTTGGTCTCGGTGATATGCCGCCGACGCCTGGCCAGGCGCCAGGCCAGCAGGCCGATCCCCTGGCCCACCACCATCTTCAGGCGCCAGGGTAACCAGGCCCCGAGGCGCATGGCGCCGATGCCCAGCCAGGCGGGCCAGTAGCGGGGATGGGCGAAGGAGGTCTGGGCATCGTCCTTGGGCATAGCGGCAACCTGCGTAGAATCAGCCGCGATTATAGCGCCTCGGGGCCCGAGGCAGCACCCCGGTGAGCAGGGTGTAGCTGATGGTGTCGCAGTGACGAGCCACCTCGTCCACCGAGAGCAGGGTCCCATTCGCGGCACGGCCCCAGAGCACCACCTCGCTGCCGATTTGCGCCTCGGGCAGCTCGGTAAGGTCCACGGTCAGCATGTCCATGGAGACCTTGCCGGCGATGGCGGTGCGCCGGCCATCGACCAGCACCGGGGTACCATCCACGGCGTGGCGGTCGTAGCCATCGCCATAACCGCAGGCCACCACGCCGATCCGCGCCGGGCGCGGCGCCTTCCAGCGCCCGGCATAACCCACCGGCTCGCCGGGGGCCAGATCGCGCACGGCGATGATCTCGGAGCGCAGCGTCATCACCGGCTGCAGGCCGCGGCTCGCCTCGTTGGCCACCTCGAGGGGGTCGCTGCCGTAGAGCATCACCCCGGGGCGATTCCAGGCGCCGTGGGCCTCCGGGTGGGCCAGGGTCGCCGGGGAGTTGGCCAGGCACAGGGGCGCGTCGAGCCGCTCGGCCAGGGCGCGCATGCGCAGCAACTGGGTCTCGAAATAGGCCGGATGCGCCGCATCGGCGGTGGCGAAGTGGCTCATCAGCTGCATCTCTCCGACCACCTCGGGGGCCGCCGCCAACCGCTCCCAGACCGCTTCGGCCTGCTCCGGGGCGAAGCCCAGGCGGTGCATGCCGGAGTCGACCTTGAGCCATACCGGGATCGGCCGTTGGGGACGATAGGCGAGCAGCGCCTCCAGCTGCCAGTCGCTGTGGACGGCGACCCACAGTCCATGGGCATCCACCAGCTCCAGCTCGCCGGCCTCGAAGATGCCTTCCAGCAGCACGATGGGCGTGGCGATTCCCGCCTCGCGCAGGGCGATGGCCTCCTCGATGCAGGCCACCGCGAAGGCCGGGGCCAGATCCTCCAGGGCCCGGGCACAGGCCACGGCACCATGGCCATAGGCGTCCGCCTTGAGCACCGCCACCGCCTGGCTGTCGGGCGCCAGGTCACGGGCCAGGCAGTAGTTGTGGCGCAGGGCCTCGAGGTCGATATCGGCGATCAGGGGGCGTGCCATGGGTGTCTCCAGGGGGGCTGTCGGCAAGTCGTCAAGAAAACATGATTATTTGCCAGAAAAGCCCCGATTTCACGCCATCTAATCACCAAATATGGCATGAATTTCATTAACTTTATTTGTCACAAGGCATGAGTTCAGAAATAAGCTCTAACCCATCGACGAAAGGCGAGTGATATCCCCCAACGAGAAGGGGCGACGCCAGGCGCCGCCCCTTCGGGAGTCTCCGATGGCCTCATCGATCTATTCGAAGATGGCGTTCAGATCCAGGCCCTGCTTCTCCAGCACACGACGCAGCTTCTTCAGGGCCTCCACCTGGATCTGGCGGACCCGCTCACGGGTCAGGCCGATCTCCTCGCCGACCTCTTCCAGGGTCGCGGCCTCGTGGCCGCGCAGGCCGAAGCGCCGCACCACCACTTCCATCTGCTTGTCGGTGAGCTCCGCCAGCCAGTCATCCACGTGCTGCTTGACGTCCACGTCCAGCAACCAGGATTCCGGCCCCTGTTCGTTGTCGTCGGCCAGGGTCTCGATCAGCGGCTTGTCGCTCTCGCTGCCCATGGGGTAATCCACCGAGGAGACGCGCTCGTTGAGGCCGAGCATCTTCTTGACCGTGGCCACCGGCTTGTCGAGGAAGTCGGCGATCTCCTCCGGGGTGGCCTCGTGATCAAGCTTCTGGGTCAGCTCCCGGGCCGCCCGCAGGTAGATATTGAGTTCCTTGACCACATGAATCGGCAGCCGGATGGTGCGGGTCTGGTTCATCAGCGCCCGTTCGATGGTCTGGCGAATCCACCAGGTGGCATAGGTGGAGAAGCGGAAGCCCCGCTCCGGGTCGAACTTCTCCACGGCGCGGATCAGGCCCAGGTTGCCCTCCTCGATCAGGTCGAGCAAGGAGAGCCCCCGGTTGAGGTAACGGCGGGCGATCTTGACCACCAGGCGCAGGTTGGACTCGATCATCCGCGACCGCCCGGCGGGATCCCCGGCCTGGGCCAGGCGCCCGTAGTGAACCTCTTCCTCGGGGCTCAGTAGCGGCGAGAAGCCGATCTCGTTGAGGTAGATCTGGGTGGCGTCCAGGCTGTGGTGGTAGGTGTTCTCTTCCCGGCTCAGGGCCTTCTCGAACTCATCGGACGCCTTGTCATCGTCGACCACCTCCGCGTCTTCCTGGATGGCCTCGTCGACGGACTCGATGCCCATGTCCTGCAGATCGCGTTCGAGCATGCTCATGGTACTACCCCATTCATCAGACCCTGGAACAGCGGGTGCCGGCGGCACCCGCCCTCGATCCTTGCTTGTTGTTATTCGCTCTGTCGCCTCAGCGCGGCGGCAGGAATGTCAGGGGATCCTGAGGCTGGCCGTTACGCCGTACCTCGAAATGCAACTTGACCCGGTCGGCGTCGGTATCGCCCATGGTGGCGATCACCTCGCCCGCCTCCACCACGTCGTTTTCGCTGACGTTGAGGCTGTCGTTGTGGGCATAGGCACTGAGGAAGTCGTCGTTGTGCTTGAGCAGGATCAGGTTGCCGTAGCCCCTGACGCCGCTGCCCGCGTAGACCACGATCCCCGGCCCGGCCGCCTTGACAGGTTGCCCCTTTTGTCCGGCGATATCAATGCCGGCGGTGATGTTGCCAGCGTCGCCGAAATTGCCGACCACCTCGCCATCGACCGGCCACTGCCAGGGCACCTCGGCCACCGGCGTGTAGGTGCGCTGGCGACGCGTCTCGTCGGCCGGCGCGGCCGTCTCGGCAGGAGTCGCGGCGTCGGCCGCCTCGCTCTCCCCGGCCCCAGTATCCTCTGGCGCCGATGACGATTGCGTGTCGGCGACCGCCTCGGCCCCAGTATCCCGGCTGGCGGTGCTTGAGCTCTCAACGGCGGGTTCACGGGCGGCCGCTTCCTGGGCTTGACGCGCCTCGCGGGCCTCGCGCTCCGCCAGGTCACGCTCGCTGAGGCGGCCATCGGCGCCGGGGCTGTCGGGGTTGACCACCGGGCCGGGAGCGACCAGGGCGTCGTCCTCTTCGGCTTGGCTCGTCGCCGCGTCCGTCTCCTCGCCCAGGGGCGTGGCGGTCAGGCGACGATTGCGCTCGATGGCGGCCTCGTCCGGGGCCAGCCAGTCGTTCTCGCCATCCGCCGGCGCCTCGCCCAGGGGGGTGACCCGCACGCCGGAGGAGGCGACCACATCGGCGCCGCCGGCCGGGGCCTGCCCCCCCTCACCGCCGCCCAGGCGCAGCTGCTGGCCCGGCTGCAGTTGATAGGGAGGCCCGATGGCGTTGAGCCGCGCCAGCTCGCGATAATCCATGTCGTGGCGCCAGGCGATACCATAGAGGGTATCGCCGGGCGCCACGGTATAGCTGGCCGGGGTCGTGGTCTCCCGGGCCATGGAGAGGTCGCGTACGGTGACCTGTCCCGCGGGTTGCTGGGCGACACAGCCCGCCATGGCCAGGGCCACCGCCGATACCAAGAGTGCCTTACGCATCAGTGTCCTCCTTGAGATGCCTGGGAACCGGCCTGACGGCTGATCGCCAGCACCAGAATCAAGCCCGCCAGCATCAACGCCAGGACGGGAATAAGCTGCGCCGACTCGCCGGTCAGCAGCGCATAGTCATGGGGCAGCAGGTAGCGATAATCCAGGGGAATCATCTGCTGCTCGGGCCCCAGTTGATAGCTCACCAGCTCCCGCCAGGGCCACAGCAGCGGCAGGGCGCCGACGATAAAGCCGATCATCAGCTGCAGGGTGCCGGTACGGGCATGCCGGAGCAACCAGGAGAGCAGCCGCGAGAAGCAGAACAGGCCGATGGCACAGCCCACTCCGAACTGGGCGATCAAGGCCAGATCGAAACTCTTGATGCCCTCCATCACGGTGCCATAGAGCCCCATGGTCAGCAGCAGGAAGCTCCCGGAGACCCCCGGCAGCAGCATGGCGCTGATGGCGATGGCGCCGGCTACCACCAGCATCAACGGCTCCACCCCCAGCTCCGCCACGATGGGCATCAGCCCCGGCAGGGCGCGGGCCAGCAGCAGGCCGCCGATCAACGGCAGGATATGCCAGTAGCGCCAGTGGCGCAGGCTGCGGCTGACCACCAGGGCCGAGGCGGCCACCAGGCCGAAGAAGAAGGCATCCAGCAGCAGCGGCTGGGTCTCCAGCAGCCAGGTCACCAGATGCGCCACGCTGACCAGGCTGATCGCGATCCCCAGCAGCAGCGGCAGCAGGAAGGCCAGGTTGAGGTGCGCCACCAGGCCACCGAGGCCGCCGCGGCGCCAGGCACCGAAGGCCTCGGGGCCGAATTGCTTGATGGTGTGGATCAGCTCCTCGTAGATGCCGGTGACGAAGGCGATGGTGCCTCCGGAGACGCCGGGAACCGCATCGGCGGCCCCCATGCCGGCGCCCTTGAGGAAGAGGGTAACCTTGGACTTCAACGAATGACTCCTTCCAGTAACGGCACGAAGCGAACCCGCTCGAGCCGCTGATATTCATAACCCTGCCCCTGGCGCTGAACCCGGGTCAACCACTGCTGGCCATCGCCATCCTCCAGCGGGGCGATCAGCACCCCGCCCTCCGTCAGTTGCTCCAGCAACGCCTCGGGCAGCTCGCTGGCGCAGGCGGTCAGCAGGATCACGTCGAAGGGCGCCGCCTCCGGCCAGCCATGGCCGCCATCGGCCAGGCGCAGGTGCACCTGATGAGCCGCCAGGCGCCGCAGGCGTTCCGCGGCGCGGCGGTGCAGGGCGGCGATACGCTCCACCGACCAGACCTCGGGCACCAGTCGGGCCAGGATCAGGGTCTGGTAGCCGGACCCGGTGCCGATCTCCAGCACTCGCCGTGGCGCTTCTCTGACCACCAGTTCGCTCATGCGTGCCACCATCCACGGCTGGGAGAGCGTCTGGCCGTGGCCGATGGGCAGGGCGGTATCTTCGTAGGCGCGGTGGGCCAGGGCTTCGTCGAGGAAGAGGTGACGCGGCTCGGCGGCCATCGCCTCCAGCACCCGGGGTTCGTCGATACCGGCCCGGGCCAGGCGCCGCGCCAGGCGATCCCGGGTGCGCTGGGAGGTCATGCCGATACCGCGTAATTCAAGCGAGTGCATCCAGCCAGCCTCGTACGTCGGCCAGGGCCGCCTGCCGGGTCAGGTCGGCCTGCAGCGGCGTGATGGAGACATAGCCCGCCTCCACGGCGGCGAAATCGGTATCGGGGCCATCGTCGGCACTCTCCCCCACGGCGGCGATCCAGTAGCGCTCGCGGCCCCGGGGGTCCTGCACCCGCAGCGGGCGGGCGGCGGGACCGCGAAAGCCCAGCCGCGTCACCCGGAACCCCTGGATCTGGTCCCAGGGCAGGTCGGGCACATTGACATTGAGCAGGCTGCGCGGCGGCAGCGACAGGGTATCGGCGGCCCCCACCAGGCTCGCCGCCACCCGGCCGGCGGTCTCGAAGTGGCGATGCCCTACCAGCGACATGGCGATGGCCGGCCGGCCCAGGTTGCGCCCCTCCATGGCCGCCGCCACGGTGCCGGAGTAGAGGACGTCGTCGCCCAGGTTGGCACCGTGGTTGATGCCGGAGATCACCAGGTCCGGGGTCTCCTCCCAGAGGTCGCTGACGCCCAGGTAGACGCAGTCCGCAGGGGTGCCGTCGACGCTGTAGAAGCCGTTGTCCAGGGCATTGAGGGCCAGCGGCCGGGTCAGGGTCAGGGAGTTGCTGGCCCCGCTCTTGTCGCGGTCCGGGGCCACCACTCGCAGCCGCGCGATCCCCGTCAAGGCATCGTAGAGGGCCCGCAGGCCCGGGGCGTGGACGCCATCGTCATTGGAGAGCAGCAGTCGTCGCATCCTTGGTCCTCGTCTTGTCCAATGGCCGCGCGGATGCTTCCTCGGCGCAGCGCCGTCGGATTCGGGGGCTATAGGGTCGGGTGAGTCATCAGTTCGCGAAGCACGGCGGTGGCGAAGCCGCCCCGGGGCAGGTCGAAGGCGAGCCATACCCCATGCGCATCGCGCTGCAGACTGGGATTGCCCAGGCGCAGGCGCAGGGCGCGCCGCCCCAGGCTGACCCCGGCGGCCTCGAGGCCGGCACACAGCGCCGGCGCCGCCGTCGTCAGGGCCTGTTCTCGCAGCGCCGCCTGGTCGCGGCTGCCCAGGCGCCCCTTGCCCCAGAGCACGCCGCTGGGGTGCAGGTCGAGGCGCTCGGCCCGGGCCAGGAGCGCCTCATCCGGGGTCTCCACCAGGAACTGGCTGGCGGTGCCATCCAGGATCACCAGCTCGCCGGGCAGCGGCGTGGCCCAGCTCCCCTCGGCGAGGCGCGTCGCCAGCAACTCGTTGAAGAGGTAGCTGCGCGCCGCAGAGAGCAGCAGGCCCTCCGGGTCGGCGCGCTTGCGCCAGCCTCGCGCCAGCAGGGCCTCGGCGCGCCCCAGGTTGCGCCCCTCGTGGCCGAAGCGCTGGGGGCCGAAATAGTTGGGTACGCCCTGCTCCACCAGCGCCTGCCAGCGGGCATCGAAGTCGGCGGTCTCGCAGGCCTCGCCGGTCAGGCGCAGGCGGAAGCGGTTGCCCTTGTGCACGCCGCGCTTGAGCTTGCGCGGATGGCGGCACAGCTTGAGCAGCCGCACCGGGGTCTCCCCCAGGCGCGCCGCCAGGTCCTCCGGGGCCTCGCGGCCGGGCAGGTGCACCGACAGCCACTGACGGGTCACCGCCTGGCGATCCTTGAGGCCGGCGTAGCCGATATCCCGGGGCCGCACCTCGCAGGCTCGAGCCAGGCGCTTGACCAGCTCGAGGGTGGTCAGGTCGCGCTTCTCCACCCATAGCCAGAGGTGCTCCCCCTCACCCTCCGGGGCGAAGTCGAGCAGCTCCTCCACCAGGAAGGCCTCGGGGGTGGCGCGATACTCTCCCGGCGGCGGCGTGCCGAGGCGCGCCTCCAGGGCCCGCGGCCAGTTCGGTGGCCAGCGAATCTCGCTCATGCGTCGCCCTCATGACGCTCCAGCAGCACCACCGCCTCGGCGGCGATGCCTTCGCCACGGCCGGTGAAGCCCAGCCGCTCGGTGGTGGTGGCCTTGAGGTTGATGGCCTCCCGTGGTGCCGCCAGGTCCTCGGCCAGGTGGTCCACCATGGCCGCCAGGTGGGGCGCCATCTTGGGGGCCTGGGCGATCAGGGTGGCATCCAGGTTGCCGAGCCGGTAGCCGGCCTGGATCACCAGGCGATAAACATGGCGCAACAGGTCGCGGCTATCGGCGCCGGCCCAGGCGGCATCGGTGTCGGGGAAATGACGGCCGATATCACCCAGGGCACAGGCGCCGAGCAGGGCGTCGCAGATGGCGTGCAACAGCACATCGCCATCGGAATGGGCCACGAAGCCGTGGTCGAAGGGGATGCGTACCCCGCCCAGCATCAGGTGATCGCCCTCGCCGAAGCGATGGACATCGAAGCCGTGGCCGATTCTCAGGCGCATCAGGCAGGTTCTCCGGGGTTGCGATAAGGGTCGTCCTGACCGGCGAGGATCCATCCCGCCAGGCTCAGGTCGTCGGGATGGGTGACCTTGAGGTTGTCGCGGCGCCCGCTCACCAGCCGGGGGGCCAGCCCCAGGGCCTCCACCGCCGAGGCCTCGTCGGTGATCGCTACGCCCTGGGCCCGCGCCGCCTCGAGGGCGCGGCACAGCAGGGCATAGCCGAACCCCTGAGGCGTCAGGGCATGCCAGAGCCCTTCCCGGGGCTCGGTGGCGCGGATATGGCCCTGGCCATCGTCGCGTTTCATGGTATCGGCCACCGGGGCGGCCAGGATGGCTCCCGCGGCGGCCTCCAGGGCGGCATCTCTGAGCCGATGCAGGTCATCGACGGTGACACAGGGACGGGCCACGTCATGGACCAGCACCAGGTCGTCGGCACCGGCCTCTTCGGCGATGGCTGCCAGGGCTCCGGCCACGCTGTCCACCCGCTCGGCACCGCCCGGCGTGCGTCGCCAGTCGGCGAAGGGCACCCAGCGGGCATCGAACCAGTCGTCGTCGGGATCGAGGCAGAGGCACAGGCGCGCCTCGGGGAAGGCCTGGTGCAACCGCGTCAGGGTGCGTGCCAGGATCGGCCGCCCGGCCAGTTCCAGGTACTGCTTGGGGCGATCCGCGCCCATCCTTCTCCCCTGCCCGGCGGCGGGCACGATCAACCAGAGGTGACGGCTCATGGGCGGCCCTCCCCTCTGTAGCGATTAACGCAGGGAACTACCCTCAAGCGCTGTGGTCCGGGGCTACCCTGGGGGCAGGCACTTCGCAAAGACGCTGTGAACCCATCCCTGGGCGCTCGACTTTTTCGTCCATGAAAAAGACGCTTTGCTCCAACCTGCCCCCAGCGCCCCTTAGCCATCTCTGAATCACAAGGGGTGGGCACGATCAACCAGAGACGAGGACTCATGGGCGGCCCTCCCCGGTGTCCTGGGACAGGGCATTCTGCTCGATCAGGGCGGACTCGATCACCACCCCGGGCACCCAGAAGAACTGCTCGTCGCGGCGTACCATGCCCAGCTCACTGCGCCCCCGCTCCTCGATGGCATCGAGGCCGGTCTTGAGGTCGCGCACCTCGGCGGCCAGGCGCTGGTTGCGGGCCCTCAAGGGCTCATTGGCCGTCTCCATGGCATCGGCCCGGGCACGGGTCTCGGCGAGCTCGCGCAGGCCGCCCTCGCCGAGCCAGAGGCGATACTGGAGCAAGACGATCAGCACCAGCAGCACGCCGGCCAGCCACTTGAGCATCGGGTCATCCCATCCACGAAAAGGTCGGCGCCGATTATGCCATTATCGCCGGCGTGGCGGCGAGTCGTGTCGAGGCGCCCTCCCGCTCTCGAGCCATGACCTCAGGCACAGCAAAACAGCGAGACCCCGAGGGCCTCGCTGTCGCAAGATCACGCGCAGTAAGCGAACTTAAATCTGGAAGGGCATACGGAAGGTCAGGCTGATATCAGAGGCATCGTCGGTCAGGCCAAACCCGAAGTTCGTGACGACAGACACGTCTTCGCTAAGGGCATAGGTACCGCCGATATTGAACACCCCGACATTGGCCTCACTGCCCACGACCTTATTGGTCACGCCATTCTGGGTGGTCTCCGACTGGCGGATATATTCATGGGAGTAGGAGAGCGACAGGCTCAGTCGCTCGTTAAGGGCGAAGGCCGTCCCCATGCCCAGGCGGATCGTATCCCCCAGCTTGACATCGCCCGGCTGGGCGCCATCGGTCGCCGAGATATCGTCGAAGCTCTCCTCGAAGTTGTAGGTATACCCCAGGTTGGCGAAGACGATGGCGGGGTCCAGCGTCTTGAGAACCGAGGCCCCCAGGCTGACGCCCCAGACCCCGTTACCGGTCGGCAATTCATCGGGAATGTTCAGGTTTGTATTGGGATCCTCACGCAGGGCGATGCCATAGGGGTCGGTCCCGGTGGGAGCCCGTACGCCGAGGCTCACCACCACATCGGGGCGAGTCAGCGTCTCGGGCAGGAGGCGATAGGAGAGGGACAGGCTGATATCACCGATATCGGCCTCGGAGACCGAGGCCTCGCTATTACGCTCGGTGGAAAACTCATCGCCGATGGATTGATAAGTACTGGAACGGTAGACGAAGGGCAACCCCAACCCCACTTCGAGACGATCCGTCAGGCCATAACGCGTATTGATATCAAAGGTGGTAATGTGACTCTGTACGGTATCGACGTTAATTTCGCCAAGGAAGATCGCATCCAGGGCCAGGAACCCTCGCAGGGCCAGTTGAGAGCGATCCGAGTAGGAGTAGTTGATACCGGGCTCGATGGTCAATCTGTCGGAAAACAGGGCATGCTCCTCACGCAGGACGTTTTCCACGCTCTGGCTCGGCCGAGCCTCGCGTACCACCTCTCCCTCGGCCCTCTCCTGAGCGGTGGCCGTCCCCATTCCAGCCAGGGTGGCAATGGCAAGACACAGCGATGATGTTCCCTTACGAATGATCGGCTTGCATTTATCCACTGGGCTCTCCTTGGTACCAAGAGGCTAGGTTGTCCATGGTGCCGCCCTTCAACGATTGACAGCCAAGCATCGCCACCGGGCAGGCTAAGTGTAGTCAAGCGCCTCGTTGATACCGCGTGCTAGCGCACTCCAAGATGACGAACCGATTCAACGGCATGGCGCATTCCCACATTGCCCGAACCGGCCGGCTGCCGCTGCATATAAAGCTCCAGCCGAGCCAGGTTATGGACCTGTTGCCCGCTGCTGCTTAACTGAATCGACTGACGCACCCCTAGTCGGGGGGCGATGCGCTGCTCGATGCGTCCCACCCCCGGTATATTCAACTCGACACCGGGGCCCAACTGCCCCTGATTCACGGCCAGGCGGATCCCGGAATCGAGGCGCCGCTCCACGCTGGCCTGCCCCGGCTGACCCAAGCCACTGAATTGTTCGGCACTCAGCACATCGACCTGAAAATCATTGGTCGCCGAATTGAAGTCCCCTCCGGCCTGTATCGTCTGAACGACGCCATAGGCATTGTCGGTCCCGGCATTGGCGACCATGGCCCCATTGCCGGGCGGAAGGGCCGCGCCGCTATCCACCTCTATCATGGTCAGGTTCGGCTCGAAGGTGACCCTTGGGGCCGTACCGCTCAGATCCCCGCGAAAGTGGGTCTCGGCGCGCAGATAGTCTCCTCCGCTGGTGTGCCACTCGCTGCGCATTTGCACGCCGAAGTACACCAAGCGGCCGCGCTCGACGAAACGCCCCCTGAGCTGGCCCAGCTCCTGATCGCTCAGTTGGCGTCCCGACGAAAAGTCGTCGAAGCTGGTCACTTCGGCATGGGCTAGCCCGCCCAGCGCAAGGCTGGAAGCCATTGCCGTCAGGGCGAGGGTTCTTGCTACCCCCTGATACGTTCTATTCTCCTTGCAGTTCATGACGGTACCCTCATTACGTAGGGTCATGCCTCACGCGCTACAGGCCCGCTATAGCAGGTCGGCATGGCGAAAACCGAAATCGAGTAGGTTCTGATTGGTCAAAGGCGCGAAAACATCCTGCATGCGATGCGCCGTCAGCGGCTGCCTGGGGCTCAACAAGACGGTATCGCGGTCGAAGCCTTCGCCCACCACGGCGAAGATGACGCCGTTCCAGGCCTCCAGGAACTCATCGCGACGCATCACGCGATTGCCCAGGGCCGGGTCGCCCACATAGACGCGATCGCCACTGGCCCGCTTCATCACCACGAAATGCTTGTAGCCATCCAGGTCCAGTAGCACGATCACCGGAATGGAGACCGAGTCCAGGGTATCCTCGGCCACTTCATAGCCGCGCCCGCGAAAGCCGAGCCCCTCGACATAGTGCTTGATATCGAGCAGCGAAAAACCCTGCACTCGCACCAGCTCGGGGTCGGCCACCTCCAGCATGCCCTCCAGGACATCCGCCTCGGTCATCTCGTCGTGCTGGTAGGCGTAGCGCAGGATGGTGGCCAGCGAGGCCGCCGCGCAGGAAAAGTCGGTCTGCTGCTCGATCAGATTGGCGAAGCGTCGCTCGCGAATCGACTCGACGCTCTTGGTCACCATCGTCCCGGGCACGACGGTGCCCAGGCGCACTCCCGCCGCCTGGGCATCGAAGAACCATGATCCCGAACAGAGCAAGGCCACCGAGACGGCGGCACAGGATCTTATAAGCTCCATTGTCCACTCTCCTCCCTGTCCTCCCTGGCACCTGGCATTTAGCCGCTGCCCAAGATGGCTCCCGACCCACCGAAGCGGGCCGGGAGAATCCATCACACCTTGGGATTAATTACCGGGGTTCCCCGCCACCATTACCGGTAGAAGAGGCAATCGCCAGGGAGTTACGCTGCATATTATTGGTACCAGCGGCGATATTGACGCCGATATTACCGCTGGCACCGCGCAGTGCATTGCCGTCCAGGGTGGCATCATTGCTATGCCAGGTATTGACAGACTGCACCACCGGCACCTCGCCACTGATGGTGGCTTCCAGCATGGTGTCACCGGCGGTCCGGAAGGCCAGGGCACCACCATCGTTATTATAATCCGGGACAGCTACAGGAGTATTATCATCTCTGGTTGCCTGTACCTGATCATCCAGATCCAGATGACCACTAGCACTTCCCTCAGGGTGAAAATGGCTACCCCCCTCTTCCCAATCATCCGGATAGAGGTTGTACTCCTGATCCAGGATCAAGTCGCTGACATCCAGTTCAAAGTCCAGATCCACGTTGGCAACACTATACCTTTCACGAGCATAAGGAACGTTATCGGTATCGTTTGCATAGGCGGTCTGCTGACCGGCGGCGGTGGCCCGGGCGGAACCGGCACTGGTATTGGAGGAAGCCGCCAGGGAGTTCTGCTGGATATTGCCTACGCCGGCGGCGATATTCACCCCGATATTACCGGTGGCTCCGCGCAGGGCACTATTGCCCATATGGGCGGTGTTGGGGCTGCCCGCATTAGTAACGGTATTAGTGGTCGCCGACTGGGCGGAATAGGCCTCGGCCTGACCGAAGACACGATGGGCATCGGAGGCGGACAGGGCCGCATCATTGGCCTGGGCATTATTATCGCCAGCGGCCACGTTAATCCCGATATTCCCGGAGGCGTCATCGCCTACACCACCGAGATTTCTCCCGGCACTACCCCCCACGGTGGCATTATTCTCCGAGTGCTGGTTATCCACCACGTTATAGTCGATCACCTGCTTGCTATCGACCAGGGCACCGGAGTAGGAGTTGCCGCTAGCATCGTAGACATCAATATCGACATCGAAGTACTTATTTGTAGTTGAGTTATGCTCTAGATCCACCGTGATATCGTTCTCGAAGTGAGTATCCAGCTCGGTGTAGAGAATATGCGTGTGGTCACCCTCGGCCAGCGCATAGGGAGCCACCATCAGGGCGGTGATTGCCAGGGCCAACGGAGCTTTTTGGAACGTTTTCATGATCTTTCTCCCGAATGAACCGAATCGTCCTTCCTGTTGCTTATCAATGCTACGGCGACAGCGTCATATTCATGCGGAAGCTGTTGCGCGTCGCATTTCCCGTACCGGCTGATTGGCTGACCTGAATCACACCCCGGGCATCCACGAAGGTCGACGCATCGATCTCGACTCGACGTGAACTCCCCGAATCGTTCTCCTCGGTCCCGCTCAGCCCCTCCCTTCCGGCCTGGACCCGCTGCAGCGATGCATCGCTGAGGTCGCTGGCCGCGATGCCCAGAGCCACACTGAAGGTGTTGCTCTGCACATTTCCGAGACCCGCCGCCTGGTTGATGGATAGCCAGCCTTCTGCCTGGCGATAGGCGCGGTCTTCGATAACCACATCATTGATCGATTGGATTCCCCTGTTATCGAGATGAACGCGTTGAGAGATCAGCTGCCCGGTCGAGGCCTGCTGTCCCAGGGCGATCACCCCACTATTGCTCTGCAGGTTATTGCTTCCTGCCGCCATATTGGTGGCACTGACCCCGTGGATATGGCTCAGGGCACTTCCCCCCAATACCGTGCCGTTGTGCAACCCGCCCAACTCCTGGGAATAGGCGTCTAAGGCGGTCATCACTCCGAGCAGGGAAAGCAGCCCGATCATCACCCTGTTGTTTCGCTTATTCATGGCTCAGTTCCTACCGCTTAGCGGTGCGAGCGCCTGCCCGACCGTGCCAGAGATATTGGACGTCGCCGCGGAGACGCCTCCCGCCACGCCACCGCCCCCCAGGCTTCCCGCTGCGCGGCTCAATGCCTGGCCGGCATGCCCCTCGGCTCCCGCTCTGGCATGACTGCCGGTGCCAAGAATCCGATGCATGGCACCCATTCCTGTCACGCCACTGCTGACGCCCGCGGCCTGATCATCCGATAGCGCCGTAACGTGATTAACATCGAGATCCCCTCCCTCGAGGCGTTGTTGAATCTCCATGGCGCCATCTCGAGTGTTTACCTTGGAGACGATGGGCCCGGCGTGGCGATCGCCTCGACCGATGGGGGCAGGCTCGACACGACGCAGCACGACGATATCGCCGGGATTGACGCCGGGGTTGCGCTCGAATACTCGGGGGGTGTCTGCACCGACGGGAAAGGATATAAAGCTCGCGACAACCGTTGCCATCATCCAGCGGGCCGCCCCCCCGACACTCGACGGGCCCCTGGCTGACTCAAGACGTGACTTAGAGGTCATGGTATTCATGGTCTGCTGTCCCTTTGCGTCTCGACTCGCGTGACCTGTTGATTAAGCGTCCCGATAGACGAGTTGGAGGAGCTCGGCCTACGGCCTCCCTGCCCGGTTTGTCCCGGCCTTTCGTCCCAGAGGATGACGCCATCCCCGTGGGATACCTCCGGGACCACGAACCTCCCCCTTAACTGCTCCAACTGGTGATCACTTAGCGGCGCTACCGCCACCGAAATCCCTTCCTGGCTCCTCTTTTCCTGCCAGTCGTGCCAGATATCCGGCGCTTCGCCCTGCGAGGAAGCGGCCCAGGCAACACAGGAAAAACCGGCCACCCCTACCACGGTCATAAGGCCCTTACCCAGGCTTACGACCCAGAAGCGTCCCGGCACGCCACTGCACACCACCCGGCGACTGGCGGACCAGCGGGATACCTTATGGCGGTGGTAGTGGAGAGTCATAAGCTTCATCTCTGGGTCTCGCGGCTAGCGTTTATCGAGCGAGGCAATATGGCTGTTACCCTGTTTCTGCCAACGACCCCGTGATTACCTTTTGTCACAGCATCCTCACAATCTACTAGAGCAATACTCGTGCCAACTTTTAACCCACTGTTTTTTATGTATTTTTAAAAATCGGCTCGACGAGAAATGTAAATCCCATGAAACAGATCGGCGCTCCAGCCACCGACGCGACTCGAAAAAAGGGGAATTAACATCGAAAAATCAATGCGTTGAGATTTTTACGTCATAGTGATTCGTCGCCGATATGGCGAAGCGGCAGGTCGAGTCATTAGCGATTGGCACAGAAAAGCCCCGCCATCCCTTTGGATAGCGGGGCTTTTCTATGACTCCGGACGGTAAGCCCGGCTAGGCTAACGACTCACGGCACACCCCATGCTTCTCCATCAGCCGGTAGATGGTCACCCGCGAGACCCCGAGTTCACTGGCCGCCGAATTGATTCTCGCCTTGTTGCGCCCCAGCGCGGCGATCAAGGCCTGCTTCTCGGCTCGCTCCCTGGCTTCCTCCAGCGTCATTACATGGCGGAGAATGCGCCGTCGCTCGATACCCAGGTCTTCCGGCTGAATCAATCGGTTCTCGCACATCACCATGGCTCGTCGTACCCGGTTGATCAGCTCCCTGACATTGCCCGGCCAATGGTACTGACGCATCACCGCCAGGGCCTCCTTGGAAAACCCCTTCAGGCAGATCGGTTTCTCATGAGAAAAGCGCTGGAAGAAGAAGCGCGCCAGGATCTCGATATCCTCGGGGTGCTCTCGCAGGGCGGGCACCTCGATCTGCAAGACATTGAGTCGATGGTAGAGATCCTCCCGGAAGCGCCCCTCTCTGACCGCCTGACTCAGATCGACATGGGTCGCCGCCAGGATACGCACATCCACGGCGATCTCGTCGAGCCCCCCCACACGCTGGATTCGGCGCGTTTCCAAAAAGCGCAGGAGATTGACCTGGAGCTCCAGGGGAAGATCACCGATTTCATCGAGGAAGAGGGTGCCGCCATCGGCCGCCTCGATTCGCCCCACCTTGCGCTGAGCCGCTCCGGTAAAGGCGCCCTTCTCATGACCGAAGAGTTCCGACTGGATCAGGTTATCGGGCAGGGCCCCGCAATTGACCGCATGGAAGGGACCGGGAGCCCGTACCGAACGCTCATGGATCGCCTGGGCCGTCAGCTCCTTGCCGGTTCCCGACTCACCATGGATAAAGACCGTGGCCTCCACCGCCGCCACCTTTCGAATCGTCTTGAATAGCTGCCACATCACCGGCGTCGTGCCCACCATCTCATATTCGCCGGACTCGGCCTCGCTACGGACCTGATATTCGCTCTCCTGCTGTTGCAGCCTCGCCACCGCCAAGGCGTTATGAAGCAGCAACTCCAGGCAGGGAGGATCGACCGGATGACAAAGAAAACCTTGACAAAGATCGAGCAGCAGCCGCCTTACCCCGGCCGCCTCCAGCGCTTCCTCGGTCAACAGCCCTACCCAGGGATGCTGGCTTTTCAGCATCAGTGCCTCCATTCGCTTCAGGGCCTCCATGGTGCAGCGATCGAGGATAACCAGGCCGACCCGGAGACTCGAACCGGATTCCTCAGCACCCACTCCATGGCCCTCCTTCACCGGCTCAATTGCCCAGCCCTTCTCCTTTAGCTCATGAATCACTTCTTGATAGTCGCAACTCTCTCCCAATAGCAGCACCCGTGCCAGCGACTCCATGCGTCCTCCCTCCACTTCGGCCCCATGACTCCCCAAGTGGCTGATGTTTCTGGGCGAAAAGGATGTTTCGCACAGTCGAAAATGTTATATAAAAGAATCCATATAAAGATAAATACAATTAGAAACAGTCTGTAACATTTCTCCATGTCCTACCAACTATAGACGCCGGAGCACCTTATGTCCTGAACGGCAAGGCCGACTCGGCATCGGCGCAATAGGCGCTCAGGTGGCGGGCCTCTTCGGCACAGAAGCGCACCACGGCATCGCGCAGCCGTGGATCGGCGATATGGTGCAGGGAGCGCAGCCGCAGCGGCGCGAAGCCCCGGGTCAGCTTGTGCTCGCCCTGGGTGCCCGGATCGAAGGTGCTCAGTCCCTTGGCCAGGCAGTGCTCGATTCCCTGGTAATAGCAGGCCTCGAAATGCAGGCTGTCGGCCATCACCTCGCTGCCCCAGTAACGGCCATAGAGGGTATGGGCACCCTGCAGGCTGAGGGCCGCCGCCACCGGGCGCCCCTCCAGCCGGGCCCGCACCAGCAGCAGTGCCTCGGGCAGGGTCGCCCGCAGCCGACGGAAGAACTCCAGCGGCAGGTAAGGACGCTGGCCCCGCTCCAGGTAGGTCAGGCAGTAGCAGCGGTAGAAGTGCGACAGTGCCGCCTCATCGATGGCCTCGCCCTCCAGGCGCTCCAACTGCAGCCCCTGCTCGGCGACCCGGCGCCGCTCGCGGCGAATCGCCTTGCGCCGCTTGGAGGTCATGGCGGCCAGGAAGCCATCGAAGTCGCCGAACCCCGCATCCCGCCATTGGAACTGCACCCCATGACGCACGACCAGCTCGGGCCGGGCCTCGAGCCAGGCGTCCACTTCCGACGCCTCGGCAAACAGCAGGTGCCAGCCGGACAGCGCGCTGCCCTCCCACTGGGCGGCCAACTGCCGCCGCGCCTTTGCCGGGTCGATATGCGGGGCCAGCAGCAGGCGTGGCCCCGGCGCCGGGGTAAAGGGAATCGCGCTCAGGGCCTTGGGATAGTAACGGCCCCCCGCCCGCTCCCAGGCATCGGCCCAGCCCCAGTCGAAGACATACTCGCCCCGGGAGTGGCTCTTGTGATAGAGCGGCAGGGCCCCGACCAGTTGCTCGCCCTGCCAGAGGCAGAGGTGCCGCGGCGTCCAGCCGGTGGCAATAGAGACCGCCCCGCTCGCCTCCAGGGCGGCCAGGTACTCGTGACGCAGGAAGGGATAATCCTCCCCGACCAGGGCATTCCAGCGGGGGGCGGCCACCTCATCGATGGCGGCCAGCGGCTGCACCCGCAGGGCGGGGCGGACGGGTCCAGGCATAGGGCGGAGTCTCGAGGGACGCTCTCAAATGGCAAGGCTTCGACCATAACGACGCGGCGCCCACCGGAAAAGTGGGCGCCGCCAGATACCGCGAAAGATCAGCAGCGTCAGCGCCGCGCAGCCTGGCGCCTAGGCTCGGGCTCCTCCGCCGTAGCAGCGGAGTCGCCGGCCGCAGGCTCGGCGGCCGAACGCGACGCCGGGGCATCTTGGGGACGGCAGGCGGCCAGCAGGGCCTCGAACTGCTCGCGGGTCAGCTCGAGACGCTCGCTACCCTGGCCGGGTGCCCAGCAGACCCACAGCACCGGCGTGGCCTGGGCCTGATCGACGCCCACGATTCGCCCTTCACGGCCCTTCTGGGTATCGCGAAGCGAGAGCCCCAGCAAGGGCTGCACATCGACGGGGGGTGGGAATCTCACTCTGCCAGTCACGGCGGCTGCTCCATGTTAGTCACCATTCAGCGTCCATCGCTGATGGGCCTAAGCCTAGCAGCTTAGCGCCGGACAGGCATCGTTGGCCAGCGCCGAAGTCAAGCATCGCGGCGGAAACGAGAACGGGTACCCGAAGGCACCCGTGAAGCGCAGGACATGACATCACCATGACACCGGAGCGGAGCCGTGAGTCGCCGTGGGCATGGCGACGCCATATCGTGCCGGGGGCGGATCAGCGCGCCGCGGCCATGGCCAGGGCGGTGTCCAGCATGCGGTTGGAGAAGCCCCACTCGTTGTCATACCAGGCCATGACCTTGACCAGGCGACCATTGACGCGGGTGTGGTTGGCGTCAAAGGTGGAAGAGTGGGCGTCGTGATTGAAGTCGATGGAGACCAGCGGCTGGGCATTCACCGCCAGCACCGGGGAGGCCTCGGCGGCCTTGGCGACGATGGCATTGATCTCTTCCTTGGTGGTATCGCGGCCGGCGGTAAACACCAGGTCCACCAGGGAGACATTGATCACCGGCACCCGCACCGCCAGGCCGTCCAGCTTGCCGTCGAGCTCCGGCAGCACCAGGCCCACGGCGGCGGCGGCGCCGGTCTTGGTGGGAATCATCGACTGGGTGGCACTGCGCGCCCGATAGGGGTCGCTATGGTAGACGTCGGAGAGGTTCTGGTCGTTGGTGTAGGCATGCACCGTGGTCATCAGGCCGTTCTCGATACCCACCGCATCCTGCAGGGCCTTGGCCACCGGCGCCAGGCAGTTGGTGGTGCAGGAGGCGTTGGAGACCACCCGATGCCCGGCCTCGAGCACGTCCTCGTTGACGCCATAGACCACGGTGGCATCGGCATCGGAACTGGGGGCGGAGATCAGCACCTTGCCGGCGCCGGCCTCCAGATGCTTGGCGGCGGCCTCGCGCTTGGTGAACAGGCCGGTGCACTCCATCACCAGGTCGACATTCAGCGCCGACCAGGGCAACTGGGCCGGGTCGCGCTGGGAGGAGATGGCGATGCGGTCGCCGTCGACGCTGAGGCTCTCCTCGTCGTGCTCGACCTTGAACGGGAAGGGACCATGGACGCTGTCGCGCTGCAGCAGCAGGGCATTGAGGGCCGGATCGCCCAGGTCGTTGATGGCGACCACCTGGACCCGGTCACGATAACCGTTTTCATAGAGGGCCCGAAGGACATTGCGGCCGATGCGGCCAAAGCCATTGATCGCGACACGTAGGGTCATGCTGGCATCCTCGCGTTCTTGTGCTGTCGAGTCGATGACGACGGTCCGGATCGGGAGCCGACGCCCGTAACACTGAAAGATTACTATCTATGCCCCCCAATTTGGCCCAAAGTCGGGGAGCTTTCAAGGTATTTTTTTGCTAAGTTTACAACATCAGGTATCGCCGGGCCGGCGATACCCCGCCATTTCACCCAGACGAGGTTGCCATGACTGCCCAGACGCCCCCGCTCAATGACGTCGTCAATCGTGTGACACAACGCATCGCCGAACGCTCCGCCGAACGCCGCGCCCTCTATGAGGCGCGCATGGAGGCCCAGCATCGCCGCGGCGTACACCGGGGCGAGCTCTCCTGCGGCAACCTGGCCCACGGCTTCGCCGCCTGCGGCGAGACCGACAAGGGTCGCCTCAAGCTGATGAACAGCGCCAACCTGGGCATCGTTTCGTCTTATAACGACATGCTCTCCGCCCACCAGCCCCTGGAGAGCTACCCGGAGATCATCAAGGAGGCGGCCCGGGCCATGGGCTCCACCGCCCAGTACGCCGGCGGCGTGCCGGCCATGTGCGATGGCGTCACCCAGGGCCAGCCGGGCATGGAGCTGTCGCTGTTCTCCCGAGAAGTGATCGCCATGGCCACCGCCGTGGCCCTCTCCCATAACATGTTCGATGCCGCCCTCTACCTGGGCGTCTGTGACAAGATCGTCCCGGGGCTGTTTATCGGCGCGGCGCGCTTCGGCCACCTGCCGACCCTCTTCGTCCCCGCCGGTCCCATGCCCAGCGGCCTGCCCAACAAGGAGAAGGCACGCATCCGCCAGCTCTATGCCGAGGGCAAGGTGGGCCGCGAGGAGCTGCTGGAGGCGGAGTCCGCCTCCTACCACAGCCCCGGTACCTGCACCTTCTACGGCACCGCCAACTCCAACCAGCTGATGATGGAGATCATGGGCCTGCACCTGCCCGGCGCCTCCTTCGTCAATCCGGGCACCCCGCTGCGCGAGGCGCTGACCCGCTACGCCGCCGAGCAGGCGATCCGCAACAGCGAGGCCGGCGGCACCTATCGCCCCTTCTACAAGCAGGTCGACGCCCGGGCCATCGTCAACGCCATGGTCGGCCTGCTGGCCTCCGGCGGCTCCACCAACCACACCCTGCACCTGGTGGCCATGGCCGCCGCGGCGGGCCTCACCATCACCTGGGACGACTTCACCGAGCTCTCCGCGGTGACCCCCAGCCTGACCCGCATCTACCCCAACGGCCAGGCCGACGTGAACCACTTCCAGGCCGCCGGCGGCATGAGCCTGCTGATTCGCGAACTGATCCAGGCCGGCCTGATCCACGCCGATATCCCCACGGTGTTCGGCACCGACCTGACCGCCTACACCCAGGAGCCCTTCCTCGAGGACGGCGAGCTGGTGTGGCGCGAGGGCCCCACCGAGAGCCTCGACGCCGAGGTGCTGCGCGGCGTGGCCGAGCCCTTCGCCCCCACCGGCGGCCTCACCGTGCTGGACGGCAACCTGGGTCGCGGGGTGATCAAGGTCTCGGCGGTGGCCGAGGAGCACCGCGTCGTCGAGGCCCCGGCACGCATCTTCGAGGATCAGAACCAGCTCAAGGCGGCCTTCGAGGCCGGCGAGCTCGACCGCGACCTGGTGGTGGTGGTGCGCTTCCAGGGCCCCAAGGCCAATGGCATGCCGGAGCTGCACAAGCTGACCCCCTTCCTGGGCGTGCTCCAGGATCGCGGCTTCAAGGTGGCGCTGGTCACCGATGGGCGCATGTCCGGCGCCTCCGGAAAGGTGCCGGCGGCCATCCATATGACCCCCGAGGCCCTCGACGGCGGCCCCTTGGCGCGGCTGCGCGACGGCGACGTGGTTCGCCTGGACGCCAACGCCGGCACCCTCGAGGTCAGGGTCTCCGCCCATGACCTGGCCGAGCGCGAGCTGGGCGAGCCCCACCTGGAGCACTACCACCAGGGGCTGGGTCGCGAGCTGTTCGCCGGCTTCCGCCATCTGGCCAGCGGCTCCGAGCACGGCGCCTCGGTATTCGGCGGTTTCGAGGCCGACGACCTGGCCCAGCAGGCCGGCCAGATCCACGACGAAGACGCCTAAGGGGACCGCCCCAATGATTCGACCAGCGCTTATCGGTGATATCGGTGGGACCAATGCGCGCTTCGCCCTGGTGACCCCTGGCGCCTTCGAGCCCCACGATATCCTCAGCCTGCCCTGCGCCGACTACCCGGGCCTGGTGGAGGCGGTCAACGACTACCTGACGCGGGTCGGCGCCACCGGCGCCCAGGCGCCCCGGGAGGCGTGCCTGGCCTTCGCCTGCCCGATCCGCGGCGATCGGGTCAAGATGACCAACAACCACTGGGCCTTCTCCCGGCGCGAGACGCAGCAGGCCCTGGGCCTGACGCTCTTCAAGGTGATCAACGACTTCACCGCCCAGGCCCTGGGCGTGCCCCATGTGGCCGAGCCGGACCTCGTCGAGGTGCAGCCCGGCGAGGCCCTGCCACACACCGCCCGGCTGGTGATCGGCCCCGGCACCGGCCTCGGCGTGGCCGGCCTCTTCCCCGGCCGCCGGGCCTGGATCCCGCTGCCCACCGAGGGCGGCCATGTCACCTTCGCCCCCACCGACGAGCGGGAGCAGAACCTGCTGCGCCACTTCCGCAACCGCTACGGGCGGGTCAGCGTGGAGCGCATCCTCTGCGGCCAGGGGCTGCTCGACCTCTACCTGGCCCACTGCTCCCTGAAGGGCGCCCCGCCCCGCTACGCCAGCCCCGCCGAGGTCAGCGAGGCCGCGGGAGCGGACCCGGTGGCCCGTGATACCCTGCTGCGGTTTCTGAAGATCCTCGGCGACGTCTGCGGCGATGCGGCCCTGACGATGGGCGCCCGGGGCGGGGTCTACCTGTGTGGCGGCATCCTGCCGCGGTTGCTCGACTGGCTGCCGCGCAGCCGCTTCCGCGAGGCCTTCGCCGCCAAGGGGCGCATGGGCGACTACACCGGGGCGATCCCGGTGCAGGTGGTCACCGCCCCCTGGCCCGGCCTGCTCGGCGCCGCCGAGGCCCTCCACAATCCCGAGGTCGACTGACCCCTGTTAATACCCCCAGGAGAGCCCCGATGATTCCCGATTCCCTGCGCCAATTGCTGGATGCCACCCAGGGCCAACGCCGCAGCCACTGGCAAGGCCGCGAGGTGTGGCTGGCCAACGAGGCCTGGGGGGAGCTGGCGCTCTCCCTCCAGGGTGCCCAGGTCCTACATTTCCGGCCGGCGTCTAATAAAGAGGGCAACGGCTGGCTATGGGTGACCCCCACGCCCCAGGCGATGCCCGGGGCGATCCGCGGCGGCATCCCGCTGTGCTGGCCCTGGTTCGCCGATGACCGCTATGCGGACGAAACGGAAGACCATAGCGGCCCCTTCCATGGCACCGCCCGCAAGGCGGAGTGGCGCCTGGACGCGGTGGACGAGCACGAAGGCGGCGTGGAGCTGCATCTCTCCCCGGAGACCCGACTGCATGGCCAGCTCAGCCCGCGGCTGATGGTCCAGGCCAACGCCAACCGCCTGCACGTGGAACTGATCACCGAGCACACCGGCGAGACCCCGGTGAAGCTCAGCGGCGCCCTGCACAGCTACCTGGCGGTCGGCGATGCCCAGGCCTGCCGCGTCGAGGGACTGGCCGGGGCCCGTTACCTGGACAAGCTCCGCGACTTCGCCGAAGCCAACCAGCAAGGCGAGCTGGGGGTGCGTGGCGCCGTGGATCGCATCTACCACAGCAACGCCGAGCTGACCCTGGACGATGGCCGGCGCCGCCTGCGCATCGCCCGCCAGGGCAGCGACTCGGCAGTGGTCTGGCACCCCGGCGAGGCCCTGCCGGAGGACATCGCCGCCGAGGCGGCCCGGCACTTCCTCTGCGTCGAGTCCGCCAATACCCGCCTCGACCCGGTGTGGCTGGTGCCCGGGGCCCAGCACCTGCTGGGCACCACCCTGTCCCTCGCGGAAGACACCCCATGAGCGCCGTCGAAGTGCCCCTGGTACTGGGCATGATGCGTCTCCACGAGGCCCGGGAGCTGCAGGCCCCCGAGCGCCTGGCCGACTGGATCGAGGCACGCCTCGACCAGGGCCTCGACTGGTTCGATCATGCCGATATCTACGGCGACGGTCAGGGGGAGGCGCTGTTCGGCGCCGCCCTCAGACACCGCCCGAGCCTGGCCTCGCGGGTGCGTATCGTCACCAAGGCGAGCATCGTCACCCCCCAGCGCGATGCCTCCGGCCAGGCGGTCAAGCACTACGACGCCTCGCCGGCCTATCTGGGCGCGGCCATCGACGCCGCCCTGACGCGGTTGGGGGTGGAGCGCCTCGATCACTTCCTGCTGCATCGCCCCGACCCGCTGATGGATGCCGAGGCCACCGGCCGCGCCCTGGACGACGCCGTGGCGGCCGGCAAGATCGCCGCCGCCGGGGTCTCCAACTTCCTGCCCGAGCAGTGGCGGCGCCTGCAGGGCGCCATGCACCAGCGGCTGGCGGTGCATCAGCTGGAGCTCTCCCTGCGCCATAGCACGCCACTCTTCGACGGCAGCTACGACGCCCTGCAGCGGGATGGCCTGACGCCCCTGGCCTGGTCACCGCTGGGCGGCGGCAGCGTCTTCGAGGACCGCCTGGGCCGGGTGCTGGCCGCCGAGGCCGAGTCCCACGACTGCAGCCCCGGCGCCCTGGCCCTGGCCTGGCTGCGCCGCCTGCCCGGTCGCCCCACCCCGGTGGTGGGCACCCTCAATCCCGAACGCCTGGACGCCCTGCGACGGGCCCCCGAGCTGTCGCCGCCCGCCTGGTATGCCCTGCTGGAGGCGGCACGCAGCCACCGCGTGGCCTGAGTTTCCCCAAACAACGATACCGATGACCCGGAGGACCCCATGTTTCAGCTGACCCGTAGCGTCACCTGGCAAGCCCTGGAGCGGCTCTGCCGCGAGACCGCCAAGGACCGCATCCACGACTACTTCGCCGCCGACCCGGCGCGCTTCGACAAGATGAGCCTGCGGGTCGGCGGGCTGTTCCTCGACTACTCCAAGCACCTGGTCTCCGACGAGGTGCTGGAGAAACTGCTGGAACTGGCCGACCACTCCGCCCTGGTGCAGCGCCGCGCCCAGATGTTCTCCGGCGATATCATCAACGTCACCGAGGATCGCCCGGTACTGCACACCGCCCTGCGCCACCTGGGCGACTCCCCGGTCCATGTGGACGGCAAGGACGTAATGCCGGAGATCCACCGCACCCGGGAGCAGATCCAGCGCTTCTCCGAGGCGATCCGCAGCGGCGAGTGGAAGGGCTACAGCGGCAAACGCATCAAGGACGTGGTGAATATCGGCATCGGCGGCTCCGACCTGGGTCCCAACATGGCCTGCCGGGCGCTGCTCAAGTACCGCCACCCGGAGCTCAGCTTCCACTTCGTCTCCAACGTCGACGGCACCCATATTCAGAAGGTACTCAGCGGCCTCAATCCCGAGACCACCCTGTTCATCGTCTCCACCAAGACCTTCTCCACCCAGGAGACCCTGCTCAACGCCAAGACGGCGCGGCGCTGGTTCCTCGACAACGCCGGCGAGGACGCCGACGTGGGCGCCCACTTCGTGGCCGCCTCCACCAACCGCAAGGCGGCCATGGAATTCGGCATCCGCGAGGAGAACGTCTTCGAATTCTGGGCCTGGGTCGGCGGCCGCTACTCCATGTGGTCCTCCATCGGACTGCCCATCGCCCTGTCCATCGGCTTCGACGGCTTCATGGAGCTGCTGGAGGGCGCCCACGAGATGGACGAGCACTTCATCTCCGCCCCCTTCGCCGAGAACATGCCGGTGCTGATGGCGCTGATCGGCATCTGGTATATCAACTTCCAGGGCGCCGAGACCCAGGCCATCGTGCCCTACGACCAGGCCCTGCATCAGCTGCCCTCCTTCCTGCAGCAGCTGGACATGGAGTCCAACGGCAAGTCGGTGGATATCTTCGGCCACCCCGTCGACTACAAGACCGGGCCCATCGTCTGGGGCCAGACCGGCTCCAACGGCCAGCACGCCTTCTTCCAGCTGCTCCACCAGGGCACCCGCTTCGTGCCCATCGACTTCATCGCCTCGCTGAAGCCGGAGCCGGGCTTCGAGGATCACCACTTCGCCCTGCTCACCAATATGCTGGCCCAGGCCAACGCCTTTATGGAGGGCAGCCAGGAGGGCGGCCAGCTCGATCCCTACAGCTGCCCCGGCAACCGCCCCTCCAGCACCCTGCTGCTCGACGAACTGACGCCGAAGAACCTGGGCGCGCTAATCGCCCTCTACGAGCACAAGGTGTTCGTCCAGGGGGTGATCTGGAACATCAACTCCTTCGACCAGTGGGGGGTGCAACTGGGCAAGCGCATCGCCGGCGAGATCAGCGAGCGCATCGACGAACGCACCCAGGACTTCGACGCCTCCACCCAGGGGCTGCTGGCCCTGGTGCGCCAACACTTCCCGGGCCGCGACCCGGCCCGCGCCGCGGATCGGGCCGAGTCGGCCAAGACGACTCCCGAGCAAGGCGCCCCCACCAAGGGTGGCAAGGCCAAGCGCGGCAAGGAGCAGACCCAATGATTCCGGTGATCGCCTTCGGAGAAGCCCTGGTCGATATGCTCTCCAGCCGCCTCGGCGAGGCGGCAGGCGACGCCCCGGAGACCTTTACTCCCTATGCCGGCGGCGCCCCGGCCAACGTGGCGGTGGCCTGCGCGCGGCTCGGCGTGCCCAGCCGCTTCCTGGGCATGCTCGGCGACGACCACTTCGGCGACTTTATCGCCGAGGAACTGGCCGCCCACGGCGTCGACACCGGCGGCGTGGTGCGCACCCGGGCGGCGCGCACGGCCCTGGCCTTCGTCTCCCGGGATGCCAGCGGCGAGCGCACATTCGACTTCTACCGCCCCCCCGCCGCCGACCTGCTCTACCGCCTGGAGCACCTGCCCCAAGGGGTCTTCGCCGAGCCGGCCATCCTGCACCTGTGCAGCAACAGCCTCACCGAGCCGGCCATCGCCGAGACCACCCTGGCCATGGCCGAGATGGCCCGCCGGGCCGGCTGCCTGGTCAGCGTCGACGCCAACCTGCGCCACAACCTCTGGGCGGGCGGCCGCGCCGATGCGCCCCTGGTCACCCGGCTGCTGGATGGCGCCGACCTGCTCAAGCTCTCCCGGGAGGAGGTCGACGACCTGCGCGGCGACCATGCCGAAGCCGCCTGGCTGGCCGAGCGCCTGGCCGCCGGGGTCAAGGCCATCGTTATCACCGACGGCCCCGACGCGGTACGCCTGCTGGGCGCCGGCCGCGAACTGAGCGTGGCCCCGCCCCGGGTCCAGGCGGTGGACACTACCGCCGGCGGCGACGCCTTTATCGGCGGCCTGCTCGCCGAGCTGGCCGCCCACCTGGAGAGCGCCGGCATCGCCAGCGACTGGCACCAGGACGACGCCTTCCTGACCCGGGCGGTGACCACCGCTAGCCACTGCGGCGCCCATGCGGTAACCCGGCCCGGCGCCTACGCCGCCCTGCCCACCCGGGAGGATCTGGCGGCCCGCTGAAGCCCCCGACTCGATCCCACGCCTCGCCCACTCAGGGCGGGGCGCTGGCGTTTTCGTCAGACAAAAAAGACCCGCCGGGTGGCGGGTCAAGACACAGCACTAGCTTTGCTACGAGCGGGCTGTCGAGAGAGAAGCGGTACAGAGTCTCAGTGGTGAAAGCGCTCGGCGGCCTGGCGGGCCAGATCGCGGATGCCGTCCCAGTCCTCGGCCTCGATCAGGGCCTTGGGGGTCAGCCAGGAACCGCCCACGCACATCACATTGGGCAGTGCCAGGTAGTCACCGGCGTTGTCCAGGGTGATGCCACCGGTGGGGCAGAAACGCGCCTCGGGAATCGGCGCACCGAAGGCCTTGATCGCCTTGACGCCACCGCTGGATTCGGCGGGGAAGAACTTGAAGCGACGGTAGCCGTACTGCCAGCCGGTCATCAGCTCGGAGACGGTGGCCACGCCGGGCAGCATGGGTACCGGGCTCTCCACGCCATAACGGTAGAGGGCCTCGGTGGCGCCGGGGGTGACCACGAAGTCGGCGCCGACCTTCTCGGCCTGGCGATACTGGGCCGGGGTCAGCACGGTGCCGACGCCGATGCTGGCCTTGGGCAGCGCTGCCTTCATGCGCGCCACGGCGTCCAGGGCGCAGTCGGTGCGCAGGGTCACCTCCAGCACCGTCAGGCCGCCCTCGACCAGGGCGCGGGCCAGGGGCACGGCGTCCTCGAGGCGCTCGATGGTGATCACCGGGATCACCTCCGCCTTGAGGCAGATGCTGTCGATCTCGGTGGTGCGGGTGGAAGGCAGCTGTTTATCGATGGTCATAGTGAAAACTCCACATCGGGGCGGGCGAGGCATACCCGGCCGGGAAATCGGAAAATCAGGGCGCCCAGTAGATCGCCAGGGGGCAGGCCAGGAAGGCACGGATCGGCAGCTCGCGGACGTCGTCACCGGCCAGGGCTCGGCCCAGGACGCTGCGCTTGTCCTCGCCGCTGAGGTGCAGGAAGTGGCGGCGAGCCTGATGCAGGCGGTCGGCGCTCAGGGTGATGCGCGGCTGGGGCTGGCTGGGGGTGCGCACCGCCACCAGGGGCTCGGCGGTGCTCAGGGCCAGCCCCAGCTCCTGGCTGTCGGGGAACAGCGAGGCGGTATGGCCGTCGCCGCCCATGCCGAGGATCACCACGCTGGCCGGCCAGCTCAGCGCCGCGAGGCGCTCGGCCACCTCCGCCACGCCCTGCTCGGGAGTAGCGGCGTCACAGGTCAAAGGCACGAAATTGGCCGCCTCGGCGGGGCCCCGCAGCAGGGTCTCGCGGACCAGGCGGGCATTGCTGTCGGCGGCGTCCTCGGCCACCCAGCGCTCGTCGGCCAGGGTCACGTCGACCCGCTCCCAGGGCAACTCCGCCCGGGACAGGGCCGCGAAGAAGGGCTTGGGGGTCGAGCCCCCGGAGACCACCAGCAGGGCCCGCTCCTGGCGGCTCAGGTCCTCGCGCAGCGCCTCGGCTACCGCCTCGGCCAGTTGCGCGGCCAGATGTTCACGGGAGAGATTGCTCATCTTAGTAATCCTCGTACCAGCTACGGCCGTCCTGGGTGATCATGGCGGTCTGGAGAGAGCCGACGGCCCCAGGGGGCCATCGGCCGCCCTTAATAGTCTTCATACCAGCTACGGCCATCCTGGGTAATCATCGCAATCGATGCCACCGGTCCCCAGGAGCCCGCCGGGTAGCGCCGCGGCGCGTCGTCCCGGGCCTCCCAGGCGCCGATCAGCTGATCGATCCAGCGCCAGGCATACTCGACCTCGTCGCGGCGCACGAACAGGTACTGCTGACCCTTCATCACCTCGAGCAGCAGGCGCTCGTAGGCATCGGGAATCCGCGACTTGGGGAAGGCGCTGTTGAAATCGAGGTCCAGGGGCCCGGGGCGCAGGCGCATGCCCTTGTCCAGGCCGCTGTCCTTGGTCAGCACCTGCAGGGCGATGCCCTCCTCCGGCTGCAGGCGGATGATCAGCTTGTTGCTGGCCAGGCCGCGCTGGTCCGGGTCGAAGATATAGTGCGGCTGCTGGCGGAAATGGATAACGATCTGCGAAAGCTTCTCCGGCATGCGCTTGCCGGTGCGCAGGTAGAAGGGCACCCCCGCCCAGCGCCAGTTGGCCACCTCGGTCTTCATGGCCACGAAGGTCTCGGTGCGGCTGGTGGTATTGGCGCCCTCCTCGTCCAGGTAGCCCGGCACGCTCTGGCCATCCACCGAGCCGGCGATATACTGGCCGCGCACCACGTCCCGCTCCAGCACCTCCGGCGTGAAGGGCTTGAGGGCCTTGAGCACCTTGACCTTCTCGTCGCGGATAGCGTCGGCATCCAGGTTGGAGGGCGGGTCCATGGCGATCAGGCAGAGCAACTGCAGCAGATGGTTCTGGACCATGTCGCGCAGCTGGCCGGCCTGGTCGAAGTAGCCCCAGCGCCCCTCGATGCCCACCTTCTCGGCCACGGTGATCTCCACATGGGAGATATGGTTCTGGTTCCACTGGGTGCCGAACAGGGGGTTGGCGAAGCGCAGGGCGATCAGGTTCTGCACCGTCTCCTTGCCCAGGTAGTGGTCGATGCGATAGACCCGCGACTCGGGGAAGACGGCGCCGATGGCGTCGTTGATCGCGTTGGAGGAGTCCAGGTCATAGCCGATCGGCTTCTCCACCACCACTCGGGCGCTGTCGTCCAGGCAGTCGCCGGCCTTGAGGTTATGGCAGATGGCGCCATAGATGCTCGCCGGCACCGCCAGGTAGATCATCAGCGGGCGAGCGTCCGGGGCCTGCCCCCGCCAGTCGCGGATGGTCGTATAGCCTTCGGGCTTGGCGAAGTCGACACTAAGGAATTCCAGCCGCTCCAGGAAGCGAGCCAGGCAGGCCTTGTCCAGGGTCTCGCCCTTGAGGTGGGTCTTCAGCGCCGCGGTGACCTTGTCGCGAAAGGCCGCGGTCTCCAGGGTCTGGCGGGCCAGGCCGAGGATGCGGGTGGTCTCGCCCAGCAGCCCCTCCCGCTCCAGGTGATAGAGCGCCGGAAACAGCTTGCGCAGGGCCAGGTCGCCGAGTGCGCCGAACATCGCCAGATCGACGCTGGGTGTCGCCGAGGCGACGGAACGGGTCTCTTGGGTCATGCCGCACCCTCTGGAAAATGGTTAACTTACCTAAAAAATACGTTATTCATGCCAGTAATGGCAACTATTTTAAGTAATTTTACAACCAAAGTGTCACCCCCGATCGCCTCCCCGGCGTCCATGCCTAGCGTCCCAAGGAGTGACCGTCTAGGATAGTGCCAGACAATGTAGTGAAATAACTACATGATAGCGCGCCCGAGCCCGAGTCACAGGGCCGCGCCTCAACGTCTCAATCACCGCCCCAAGCCAGCAGAGAGAACGCGACCCACGATGGCCAGCCATGACCTGATCGAACGCATCCGCGCCCGCCTCGATGAGCTTAACCGCTCCGAACGCAAGGTCGCCGACGTCATCCTCCAGGACCCCGCCTCGGCGACCGGCATGAGCATCGCCGCCCTGGCCCAGGCCTCCTCGGTCAGTGAACCCACGGTCAACCGCTTCTGCCGCAACTTCGACGCCAAGGGCTACCCGGACTTCAAGATCAAGCTGGCCCAGAGCCTGGCCGGCGGCACCCCCTATGTGAGCCGCAACGTGGAGCGCAACGACAGCGCCGCCGACTACGGCGACAAGATCTTCGGCGCCACCGTGGCCGCGCTCGACGATGCCCGCCGCGCCCTGGACGCCAGACGTATCGAGCGCGCCGTGGATTACCTGATCCAGGCCAAGCAGATCCACTTCTTCGGCCTCGGTGCCTCGGGCCCGGTGGCCCAGGACGCCCAGCACAAGTTCTTCCGCTTCAACCTGCCGGTGATGGCCTACGAAGACGTGCTGATGCAGCGCATGGTGGCCGCCGCCTGCCATACCGGCGACGTGGTGGTGATCATCTCCTATACCGGGCGCACCCGGGAACTGGTGGAGATCGCCCGCCTGGCCCGGGAGAACGGCGCCGTGGTGCTCGGCATCACCGCCCCCGCCTCCCCCCTGGCCAAGGAGTGCACCGAGACCCTGGAGGTCACCACCCCGGAGGACACCGACGTCTATATGCCGATGACCTCGCGGATGATCCACCTGGCGCTGATCGACGTGCTGGCCACCGGCGTGACCCTGCGCCGCGGCGAAGACTTCCTCGGCCACCTGAAGAAGATCAAGGACTCCCTCCAAGCGACCCGCTACCCGGCCCAGTAGGGCCGGAGCGGGGTCACTCAGCGCCGAGAGACCAAGCTTGCCTATGACTTACTGGCACCGAGGTAGGGTGGCCATGGGTTTTGTGGGAGCGAGGCGGTCCGGCGCCCCGGGCTCCCTCGCGATTGGGCGCCGCAGGCGCCCTGGGACTTGGCCAGGATGAGGTGTGATGGTCTTACGCCGAAGTGCGAAGGACCTTACTGCTTCACTTCGATAAACCATTTTGGCTGCATCTCATCGAAGTCCGTGCGGATATTCGAGGGAAGGTAACCGGCCGAATCCAGCACCACGGCCTGCCCCTCCAGGCGCTTGAATACCACCCAATGCCAGAAGTTTCTCCCCTCCTCCCGGTGGTGCTTGATAGACAGCAAGGCCAGATCGGGCAGCTTGCTCCACGACTCGAAGGGAGTCTCACCGGCAGAGGCCTCGACCCCGGCGCTGGCCAGCAGCCTTCTTACATACCGGGTGTCTGACCACAGCGATTTATCCTCGGCATGGATGCCCATGGCGTTTGCCATGGCCTTTATTTCCGCATAGGACTTCCCAAGAATATTGGCAACCGAGGCGATGCCGCATCCCGAGATTTCTTCCTGAGCCACGACTTCCATGATCTGCTATTCCTTGATTTATAACGCCAAGCCTTCGGCGGATAAAAGCAATAGGGTGAATCCCTATCCCCCTACCTTGAAAACGCAGGCAGGGTGAAGGAAGACCCAATGCACCTCTGATAACCCCTCTTTCCCGTCCAGCGGTCTCGTCCATTCCATAAAGGGCAGGTTGGACTTGCTTTCCCTTCCAGGTAGTCGATGCCCCCCTCGCGGGGGCAACCGATGATTCGATCGGGCATCACGACGGATTTGTCCCCTGCTTCGCCGGAATCTCTTGATCTCTTTCAGGATGAGCGCATCGCTTTTTACGTCTTTTTCAGAATGCCACTTCTTGATCGCTTCTGGATCGGCACCCTCATAGGCTTTATCGACGCATATGCTTTTTAGAGGACTCTTCTAAAAAACAAAAGGATTACTAGCTCACCCCACCACACTCTCATCATCCCAGTCCTCGGAAGTGATCCACTCCCAGAAACTGTTGACGATATTGACACGGCGATGAGCACGCGGCAAAACAACATAGAACCCCGGCACCTCTTCTTCTGGCATGCCCGCCAAAGCATCAATCCCCAACGGGGCGACCAATCGCCCAACCCTAAGGTCATCCATAGCATCGATCTTGGAGATCAACCCCACGCCAAGTCCGGAAATAGCTCCCCTGCGCATTGTGGCGGCATCTTGGAACTGGATTTCATTACTAGGCTCATGCTCCCCCAACCCAAGGTAGGAAAGCACACTTGACCACAAGTTACGGGCTAATACTGGGTGCAACAAGGGAACTCGTGTCAGGTCCTTTGCCGTATCAATTTTTTCGGCAACTTCTGGGGAGCAGCAAATAATCTTAGGGTCTTTAACCAGCAGAGTAGCATCGTAATCGCCCCACTGTCCGAAGCCCCACTGAATGGAGATATCCACCTCATCGGCAGCAAAATCGGGCAGCTTCACCATGGTGGTAAGACGCAGGTCAGCATCCGGCAGCTTGTCGCAGAAGCGGTTCAGGCGCTCCATAAGATAGCGCATGGCGAAGAACGGGCTGACATTGATGTTGATACGATTGCGGTAGGTCGAGCGCGTGATCCGGTTGACCCCCTCGCTAAGCTCGTCAAAACCCGCCTGCACGAAAGGAGACAATATCATTGCCTGCTCGGTGGGCTCGATGACGCGCGCCTTGCGCTCGAACAAGGGCACCCCCAGGATGTCCTCCAGCAGGCGAATCTGCTGGCTTACGGCCTGGGGGCTGATCAACAGTTCATCCGCTGCCCCCCTGAAGCTGCCGTGGCGCATTACGATCCAAAACACCTTCAGGGAGTTGAGTGGAGGTAAACGAATATTACGTACCGTCATGTTCGGTTTCCCTCCTCATGTGCCAACGGATGATTATACAGTCTTGATGTCACTTGTGCCCCGCCTTGGGCGACGGGACACGGAGCATCAGATGACCGCCTTCTCGAGGAAGGGCCGATTCTCGAGGATGCGCTCGTAGCCGACCTCTGACAGATCCAAAGTCCGATAACTGCCGTAGGTAATCAGCTCGGAAACTGCCCGACCTGTGGCCGGTGCTTGCTGCAAGCCGTGACCCGAGAAGCCGCTAGCGAAGATGAAGTTGCGCACCTGCGGGTGACGCCCCACCACCAGGTTGTGATCTAGGGTGTTAAAGTCGTAGTGCCCTGCCCACTGGTTGATGACTTTGATCGCCTCGAAGGCCTCAGAGCGTTCCGCCAGGGTTGGCCAGATGACCTCCTCGAACTCATCGTAGCGTGGATCGAAGTCATCCCAGTCGACCGCCGGATCCTCGATCGGCGGACAACCGGACAGGAAGTACCGACCCTCGGGACGACAGAACACGCCGGAGGGATCGATCATCAGCGGCAAACGCCCCTGGTTGACCCTGGCCGTGCCTTCCGGCGTCTGGGCGCAATCGAAGACGAACAGCGTACGTTTACGCGGCTCGACGGGAATGTCGAGTCCGGCCATCCGAGCAGTCAGCGAGGCGCGCGTGCCCGAGGCGTTGATGACGGTGCCCGCCCGGACAGTGCCTCCCGATTCAAGCCTCACACCAGTGATGAGATCACCCTCGCGCTCTATGCCGACCACCTGGTCCTTGACATAGTCGGCCCCCAGGGCACGCGCCTTCGCCTTGAAGCCTTGCATCATGCCAGTGTTGTTGAACCAGCCTTCACCGGAGCGGCCATAAGAGGCCAGCTCGATATCCTCTACCCGCAGATGCGGGAAGGCCTCCGCCAGTTCATCGCGGTTCCACAGCACCACATCCGCGCCACAGGCGCGCTGGACGTCGTGGTTCTCCTTGAGGGTCTGCACCTGATCGGGGGTGCTAGCCAGGAACAGGTAACCACCTTCGTGGAAGTGGAGGTCCGGCTCGTCATCGCCGACCTTCATGGTCTGGGCAAACTGCTTGATGAACTCGGTGCCGAACTGGCTGATCTTGACGTTGATCGGGTTCGAGAACTGATTGCGGATCGCCGACGAGGATAGCGAGGTTGCCGCAGTCACATAGGTCGGATCGCGCTCCACGACGAGGATCGAGCCGTCGAAGTCGGGATTCGCCGCGAGGAAGTAGGCAATGGAGGAGCCGATGACGGCTCCGCCCACGATCACGACATCATATTGCTCTTTCATTTTGTCTCCTCGTCGTCGGGATGGCCCAGGTTGACGAACCAGCCACCGATGCAGCGGGTCGAAGGGTCCATCGGATCAGTCGGGGCGGTCTTGGCCTCGAGCGCCTCGCGATAGGGCTCGGAGCTATCCTGCGGCACATAGCCGAGGTGACCGGCATTGTCCATCTTGACCGGTTTGACCTTATTATCGGACATGCCTGCGGTGATGGTGTGGCCCAAGTGCGGCGCGGTCAGGCAGGCCTTGACCAGGCGTACGCAATCGTCGAATGACAGCCAGGACCAAAGCATGCGGCGATCGGCCGGCTCGGGGAAGGACGAGAAGATGCGGACGCAAGCACTCTCGATACCGAACTTGTCCCAGTAGAGGCTCGAGAGCGACTCGACGAAGTTCTTGGACACCCCGTATAGGCTGTCCGGACGTGGCCGGGCATCGCAATCGATGTGATCATCGATCTGGTGATAGCCGATGGCATGCACCGAGGAAGCATAGACGACACGCTTGACGCCATGCTGACGCGCCCCCTCGTAGATGTGGTAGGAGCCCCGGATGTTGGAATCCAGAATGTCCTGCCAGGGCCGCTCAAGCGGGGCACCACCAAAATGCACGATGGCGTCGACATCACGGGTCGCGTCGAGGACCGCGGTCTCATCGGAAAGGTCGAACACCAGGGCTTCTTCATGATCCTGGAGGTCGGCGATCTCGACCCGGTCGGTCAGTCGCAGGTGGTTGGCCAGCGGCGCCAGCCCCTTGCGCAACTCGCTACCTAGGCGCCCGGCGGCACCGGTGATCAGGATACGATTGTAGGGTTTCGCCATCAGATTGGCCTCCTATCGTTCGAGTTTGGCGATCGCCGCCGCGATGCGAGCAATCGCTTCGTTGAGGACCACTTCCGAGGTCGATCACGTCGCCCCCGGTGGCCGCCAGATCCTTGGCGGCCAGGGAAACGGCCATGGAGGCCGAGGGCTTCACTACCGCCAGACGATCGGCGATAGAGATCATGCCTGACCCTCAGTGACATAGCCCTTGATACGGTCCGCGTCGCGCTCCTCGGCCAGCCGCTCGCCCGGATCGCCGTAGCCACCGCCACCCGGCAGCTCCAGCACCAGGCGACGACCTGCCGGCACGTGCTGCCAGCCCTTGGGACGCAGCTTGGTGCCATCGTCCAGCGACACCTTGCCGGGCGCGCCATCGGCGCCGCCGTCGCGGCCGCGGGGCGCGGCGTTCACTCGATCGAACATGGCCGAGAAGTTGAACTCATGGCCATCCGCCGGCGCGATCTCGATGATCTGCCCCAGCCCCCCCCGATACTTGCCGTCACCGCCGGAATCGGGCCGCAGCTCCTTGCGCCAGACCACGATAGGCCCGGTGTGCTCGGTGGCCTCGATAGGCATGGTGTGCACGCCAGAGGGAAAGGCGGTGGCCGAGAGACCGTCCAGGGTCGGGCGCGCGCCCATGCCACCGGAGTTGAACATCAGCACCTCGGCGCGACGGCCCTCGGCGTTGCCGGCGGGGCGAGCCGAAATATGAACGTTCCACAGCGCCGCAGCCCCCTCGGCCAGCACCTTGCCCGGCAGTGCCTGGGCCAGCGCCCCCAGCACCAGGTCGGGCACCATGTGGCCAATCACGTGACGCACCGAGACCGGCGCCGGACGTTCGGCGTTCAGGATGTTGGTCGGCGAAGAGACGCTGAATACCGCCAATGACGCGGCGTTGTTGGGAATATCCGGGGCGACCACGCTCTTGAGCGCATAGCAGGCGTAGGCCTTGGTGTAGATCAGCGGAACATTGATCCCCCAACGACTCATGGCATCGGTGCCCGTGAAGTCGACGTTCAGTCCCGCCTCGCCGATGCTGACCTCGGCGGCCAGCTTGACGGGCTCGTCGTAGCCGTCGGTCAGCATGTCGTTCGACCAGGCGCCCCGCGGCAGGTCGGCCAGACGCTCCATGATCGCGGTATGCGTACGCGACAGAATGAAGTCGCCGAGGCGGTCGAGGTTCTCGAGCCCCACCTCATCTAGCATGGAAATAAGGCGATTGTGGCCCACATCATTGCATGCCGCCAGCGAGTAGAAGTCACCGATGACCTGGTTGGGCTCGCGCACGTTGAGGCGCAGGATCTTGAGCAGGTCCTGGTTGACCTCGCCGCGCTCGGCGAACTTCATGATCGGGATTTGGACGCCCTCCTCGTACACGGACTGGCCATCCGCGCCGAAGCCACGGCCACCGATGTCCACCACATGGGCGGTGCAGGCGAAGAAACCGATCAGCTCGTCACCCTTGAAGGACGGCGACACCATGGTGATGTCGTGCAGGTGGCC
This sequence comes from Halomonas sp. NCCP-2165, assembly GCF_023708045.1. Lineage (NCBI taxonomy): Bacteria > Pseudomonadati > Pseudomonadota > Gammaproteobacteria > Oceanospirillales > Halomonadaceae > Halomonas > Halomonas sp. NCCP-2165. Next base: position 76,852 of record NZ_BRCY01000006.1, on the reverse strand, counting down.
GGTGCCCTTCCAAGGATCGTTGGTGACGTAGGTGTCCCCGGGATACATCTCTTCCCGCGGAATCTCGGCGATGAAGTGCATGACCGCCTCGGCCATGGTGTTGACGTGGCCCGGCGTACCGGTCACCGCCTGGGCCAGCATGTCGCCCTTGGCGTTGTAGACACCAGCGGACAGGTCACCCGCCTCGCGCACGGAGGTCGAGAAGGCCGTACGCAACAGCGTCATGGCCTGCTCTTCGACCACCGAGATCAGCCGGTTCCACATCACCTGCAAACGGATTTCGTCCATATCGCTCATGCCACAAACCCTTTACGAACAAGAAGAATGGCGCCATCGTTCTGCACGACGGCATCGAAGGGGGACGTCACAATGGTCGAGGTCTCACGCTCGACAATGACAGCCGGACCCGCGACTCGCGCCCCCGGCTGGAGGGTGTCGCGAGGTACGATCGCGGTCGGTAGATAGGCGCCCTTCGCCGGGTCGAAGACATCCCGATGCGTCTCGGCCTCGACGGGCTGGCCGTGGTGCTCGAGGGCAACCTTGGTCGGCTCGGGACGTTCGTCCTGTGCCTTGATCGACCAGGTGACGAACTCGATCTCTGGCCCTTCAATCGCGCGACCGAAGAACTGGGCATAGCGCTCTCGGAAGCGCGATTCGATCATCTCCTTGTCCGCTTCTGTGAAATCCCGGTTGGGCAGAGTCACGGGGATCTCCCAGCCCTGGCCGGCATAGCGCATGAAGGCGGTCACCTCGCAGAGTACCTCGCCGTCGGTTCCTGCCCGTACGAAGCCTTCGGCCGTAGTGCGAAGGTCGCCGAGCATACTGTTGAGGGCAGCGGGATCGAAGGACGACAGGCTCATGATGTTGGACGCCAGGGCCTCGTAGCCGAACGGGGCCTTGAGGAAGCCAATCGCGGAGCCGACGCCGGCACCTTTCGGGATCAGGCAACGCGACACGCCCAGTTTCTCGCACAAGCGAGCGGCGTGCAGAGGCGCGGCCCCACCGAAGGCGGTCATCACGTACTCATCGATGGTCTTGCCGTTCTCGACCGTATGCACTCGAGCGGCATTGGCCATGTTCTCGTCGACCATCTCGCAGATGCCAAATGCCGCAGCCTTGGCATCCAGATCAAGCTTGTTGCCGACGTCGCGGCTAATCGCCTCTCGGGCACCGTCGACCGACAGCTTGATCTTGCCACCGGCGAAGTTGTTCGGGTCCAGCTTGCCGAGGACCAGATCGGCATCGGTGATCGCCGGGCGCTCACCGCCGCGCTGGTAACAGGCCGGACCGGGTTCGGAACCGGCCGACTCGGGACCGACCTGGATGCGTCCCATGGCATCCACGGAAGCGATGGAACCGCCGCCGGCCCCGATCTCGATCATCTCGATGACCGGGATCGAGATCGGCATGCCAGAGCCCTTGCAGAAGCGGTAGGTGCGCGCGACCTCGAAGGTGCGGGCGGTCTGCGGCTGGAAGTCGTCGATCAGGCAGACCTTGGCGGTGGTGCCCCCCATGTCGTAGGACAGCATCTTGTCGATGTCAAAACGGTTGGCGACGTCGGCGGCGAAGATGGCGCCGCCCGCGGGGCCTGACTCGACCAGGCGCACCGGGAACTCGGAGGCCGTCTCTACCGTGATCAGGCCACCGCCGGAATGGATCATGAACACCGGGCAGCCGGCGCCCATCTCCTTGAGTCGATCCTGGAGGCGCGACAGATAATCGGCCATCTGCGGACGCACATAGGCGTTGGCACAGACGGTATTGAAGCGCTCGAATTCGCGCATCTGCGGCGACACCTCGGCCGAGATCGAAATCGGCACGGATACCTTGCGCGACAAGATCTCGCGGGCACGCTTTTCGTGCTCCGGGTTGAGGTAGGAGTGGATGAAGCCGATGGCCACCGCCCCATAGCCCCGCTCGACCAGGGTATCGGCCAACCGCTCTAGGGCCTCCTCGTCCAGCGGAGCCAGCTCCTGGCCCTGGGCCCCGATACGACCGGCGATGGGGAAACGATCCTCGCGGGAGATCAGCGGCGTCGGCAGCACCAGGTCCAGGTCATATTGTTCGAAGCGGTTCTCGGTCCGCATCTCGATTACGTCCCGGAAGCCTTCGGTAGTCACCAAGGCCGTCTTGGCACCGCGCCGCTCGATCAGGGCGTTGGTGGCCAGCGTGGTGCCATGGATGATGATGTCAATGTCCGACGCCGAGATGCCGGCATCGCGAGTGACGATCTCCACCCCATCCAGGATGGCCTGCTCGGGGGCCGTGTAGTTGGTCAGCACCTTGGTCGAGTAGAGCGTGCCGCGCACGTCCAAGGCGATGTCAGTAAAGGTGCCACCGATATCGGCACCCAAACGGATATCTTGATTTGTCATTATACGAAGTCCTTTGCGTCGAGGGACGCCTGACGCATCTGGCTGAGCGTCTGGCGAGGGGTTAGCGCTTCGAGGGAAATGGTCAACTCGAGCAGCGCGCCGCTGGTAGACGCCAGCGCGCGCTCGAAGGCCGCCGGGAAATCGTCCGTCTGCTCGACGCGTTCGGCATGAAAGCCATAGGCCTGCGCCAGCGTGACGAAATCCGGGTCCTGCTCCATGGTGGTGCCGACGACCCGCGTCGGATAGTGGTGCTCCTGATGGGCACGAATGGTGCCGTAGATGCCATTGTTGAGGACCAGCACGATGGGCTGAGCCCCGGCCTGCATGACGCTGCCCCCCAGCGCCAACAGACTGTCGACAAGTAACTGTCCTCCGTTGCGCATCATGTGCTCTTGTCCTTTGTGATTCGCTGTCATAAAACCGTGCCTTGCAGGCAACCCGAACCAGGAAATCAATCGGCCTTCGATCGCCATCACACGGCGCTACCCGATCATTTTCGTTTCACTAGATCATGCGCCCGAGGCGGGAAGCGGAGAAATCAAGAAAATCCGCCCTTTGACAATTTTTTCTTGCCCTTAAAGAGTTCCTAAAGCTCTTCATCCACAGGCCTTTCGGGGCTACAGCGGGAAAAACAGTCGGTTATCCATCAAGTAGAACTGACCGATGGAGTTAGGCCATCGGGGGTTGCACCGTCGCAATGGAGAACCATCGCCGCGTGCCCCCAGCCTCGCTTTTGGGTGATCGCGGATGGGCAAACAGCCTCGGAACAGAAGTGAAGACAGCCCGCTCCAGAGGGAGCGGGCTGCCGAAGGGCTCAGACAACATCAGGCGTGACCTATGGTCATGCCTCATGCGTAACGGGCGTCTAGCGTCTGTCGATGTGACCGCGAACGCCAGTGCGGCTCGTCACCTATCGACACACGGCCATTGCCGGGAAAGCCGAGCGTTCAAAACGCGGGACATCAAGCATAGATGTAGCCGCCCGACACGATGATGTTCTCCCCCGTCATATAAGTGTTCTTCGGCCCTCCCGCCATCAGCACCCATTCCGCCATTTCCCGAGGTTCGCCGCCCCGGCCGAGCGGGCTGGCCTTGGCCAGTTCGTCGAGGAACCCCTGCTCCCTGGCCTGCTGCGTGGCCATGCCAGCGGGCGCGACGGAATTGACCAGGATGCCGTCCGCCGCCACCTCCTGGGCAAAGCTGCGCGTGAGACTGACCACCGCGGCCTTGGTGGCGGCATAGTGAGCATTCTGAGGATGCGCCTTGAAGGCATCTACCGAGGTGATGTTGACGATCCGTCCGCGCACCCGGTCGAGAGGAGGCTGCTCACGCATATGGCGAATCGCAGCCACCGCCATGTGGTAAGTGCCCTTGACGTTGACGCCGTTGAGGGCATCCCAGTCGTCGTCGGTAATCTCGAGCATCGGCTTGCGCGGGAAGATCGCTGCGGAGTTGATCAAGGTATCGACGCGCCCCAGGGCTTCGGCAACCTCATTGAATGCCTCTCTCGCCGCCTTACCATGGCGAATGTCGCAACTGGTCCATGCCGTCGGCACCCCCTTCTCCCTGGCCGGGGCCAAGGCCGCCTCGGCCGCCTCGGGGTTCAGGTCGATAATACCCAGTGCGGCGGCGCCGGCCTCCACCGCCATTTCCGCGATCAGGGCACCCAGCCCCGCGCCACCACCGACGACGACGATTGATAAGCCTTTCATCTTGATCAGCTCCCTATTTCTGTTGACCGGCAGCAGCCACTTTCCGAGTCGGCACGATATCGAAGCGCGAGACATCTACCGTCGCTGGCATCGCCAGCACGGCATTGATCATCTCGGCCACATTCTCCGGTTGTACCGCCGAATGACCTGCATACATGGCGGCGCGTGTGTCTTCCGGCAGGATGTCGCGGTAGAGATTGGTCTCGATACGACCAGCCACGATCTCGGTGACCCGCACGCCATGGTCGGCCACATCGAGCCGCAGGGCCTGGGCGAAACTGCCGATTGCCGCCTTGGTGGCGCAATAGACCGCCATCTTGGCCACGGCGGTATGCCCCGCCGTCGAGCCGGTGAAGAACACATGCCCATGGCCGCGCCGGCACATGCCCGGAACGATCAAGTGCGTCAGCGCCACCTGGGCACTGAAATTGATCGTAATGGCCCGTTCGGTATCCACCGGATCGGCATCCTGAAACGCCCCCAGCGGCGGCATCATGCCCGCGTTGTTGACCAGGATGTCGATTTCCACCGCATCCAACGCCTGATGCACCGCCTCGCGGTCGGTCAGGTCCGCGGCCACCGGAGTGATCCCGTGGTCGTGCCGGAGCCGTGCCAACACCTCGGCATTGCGCCCCAAGGCCATCACCTGGTGCCCCTGCCGCGCCAGCTCGATGGCGATGGCATGACCCACGCCGCTGGTAGCCCCCGTCACTAACGCCTTGCTCATGGCCGCCTCCTTTGCCGTATCACCCAATGGCGGCCCTCATGGGGGCCGCCATCGCTTCGCCTGTCCTAGGCGGCTTGTTCACATCGAACACATGCCGCCATTTCACACCGTAACAGGCCGTTCATTGCGACACCTGTTTAGAGGCGCGAGCGTGAGACATCGTGGATATAGTCGGCCAGTTCCGAGTCGACCTTGCCAGACTGCCACTCGCCGTCCACCAGGACGGGGTCTTCGTTCTCTTCCCATCGCGCAAGGTCTTCAGGCGTTGCCTTGGGAACAAACCATCCCGTCCATCCCCACAGCAGATCGAAAAGCGGGCTCAGCCAGCAAGCGAAGGCGAACGGAGCATAGAGAATCGTCTGCACGCCGGTCACGCCGGCGATGAAGAGGCCCGCAGACGTCCAGGGAAACAGCGGGGCACACAGCGTCCCCGTGTCTTCCACGATGCGGGAGACGTTGGAGGTCGACAGCCCCTGCCCTCGGAAAGCAGGAGAGAAGGCTTGTCCCGCAATGGTATAGGCCACCCATTGGTCGCTGACCCCGGTGAGTCCAAGTGACGTCAATACCGTCCCCGTCACCAGCTTGCCCCGGGTGTTGAGCTTGGACACGATGGCAATGACGATTCTCTCGATGCTGCCGATTTTCAGCAGCAGGCCCCCGAACATCAGCGCGATGATCATCAGGGAAATGATATACATCATCGACATCAGGCCGCCTCGGCTAAGAAGAGCATCGAGATACTCCATGCCGGTCTGGACCTGATAGCCATTCAACATGGCATCAAAGAGCGCTCCGATAGAAATACCCTGCGCGAACAGTGCCACGATGCCGCCCACCAGGACCCCGGAGAACATTCCAGGCAATGCCGGCATTTTCTTGAAGCACATTCCCCCCGTCACGATGGCCGGAAGCAAAAGCACCAAGTTCAGGTTGAAGAATCCATTGATGGCGTCTTTTATTTCCGTCACCCGAGCCAGGCTCGCTTGCTCATCTACTGCACCATAGCCGATCACAGCATAGGCAATGAAGGCGATCAGCATGGCCGGCACGGTGGAGGGAAGCATATTGCGAATATGGGTCCAGAGATCGGTTCCCACCATGACAGGGACGGCATTGGTCGTATCGGACAACGGAGAGATCTTGTCACCAAAGAAGGCCCCCGAGATGACGGCCCCCGCCGTATAAGCGGCCGGCACGCCAAGTACTTCCCCGATGCCGATCAACGCGAGGCCAATCGTACCGGTCGTCCCCCAGGAAGTTCCCGTCAGCAGGGCCACAATGGAGCAGATAAGGCAAGCAATCGGCAGGAAAAACAGTGGCGAGATCAGGTCGACACCGACGATGACCAGGTAGGGGACGGTACCGGCGGCGATCCAGGTACTGATTAGCATTCCTATCGTCATCAGTATGCCGATGACGGGAATCGCCGGCTTGACCGCATGGATCATCCCCTCCTCAACCTCCTTCCAACTCAAGCCAAGGCCCAAGCCAATGGTCGCGGTGATCGCCACACCGATCACTAATGGGATATGCGGATCCCCATGAAAGATGAATATCTGTATTATCAGAAGGGAAAGCGTTAAAACGATAGGCACGATGGCCATAAACAGTGATATCTGTTTCTTGTCTTGGTTAGAAGCAATACTACTCATAACCCACCTCTCGATTGTTTATTGTTGAATAGTCTCACGAGAAAAATTCTCTACCTCATTAAACGTTCACCATCGACTCCTTGACGATCAGGATTTCACTCATGGTCACCCCCAAGGTCGAGATCACCCGGAAACCGTACCGACCCCGGGATTCATGATTCACTGAGGGTCAACGGCCTGCTTGATGCAGGGCATCGACTGACCCTCGACCGGCTCTCGCAGGCGCTCCACCAGGGCCAACTTCGAGCGTCCCTGCCCGTGCTCGGCCTGGCGCCAGGCACCTCCGACCAGCCCCCCATGCGTCTCCTCCATCGCCATGGCCTCCAAACACCGTTGCACTACGAGCCAGGCTGCCATATCGACATGCCCCGGACAGCGAAGAAGACACCCGAAACCCACAAGAAATACTTGCCATCGTCATCACATATTCGGGTAGTTGGGACCATCGCCGCCCTGAGGCACGGTCCAGGTGATGTTCTGCACGGGATCCTTGATGTCGCAGGTCTTGCAGTGCACGCAGTTGGCGAAGTTGACCTGGAATCGTGTCTCGCTGCCCTCTCCGGTGAACTCGTAGACGCCTGCCGGGCAGTAACGGGCGGATGGCCCGGCGAAGTCGGGCAGGTTACGACGTACGGGAATATCCGGATCGGCAAGTCTCAGGTGGCAGGGCTGACGCTCTTCATGGTTTGTCATGGCGTAACTGACACTAGTAAGCCGGTCGAAGGAGAGCTTGCCGTCGGGCTTGGGGTAGTCGATCGGCGCATGGTCCACCGCCTTGCCGGTGGCCTCGGCATCGCTTCCGCCGTGACCGAGCGTGCCGAACGGTGAGCGACCCAACAGCCGCTGCAACCAAAGCTCCATCCCCCCCAGCACCAACCCGCCTTTCCAGCCGAAGCGCGTCCACAACGGCTTGACGTTACGCACCGGCTTGAGGTCGTCGGCGATCGGACCGTTACGCAGAGCCTGTTCATAGGCCGTCAGGGTATCGCCCTGCCGACCCGCCTGGATCGCCTCATGGGCGGCCTCCGCGGCCGCCATGCCAGACAGCATCGCATTGTGGTTGCCCTTGATACGTGGCACGTTGACCAGGCCCACCGAACAGCCCAGCAGGGCGCCGCCGGGGAAAGCCGCCTTGGGCATCGATTGCCAGCCGCCCTCCGAGATGGCCCGCGCCCCGTAGGCCACGCGCTGACCGCCCTCCAGCAGCGCCGCCACCATCGGGTGATGCTTGAAACGCTGGAACTCCATGTAGGGATAGAGGTGCGGGTTCTTATAGTTAAGATGAACCACGAAGCCGAGAAAGACCTGGTGGTTCTCGCCGTGGTACAGGAAAGCGCCGCCACCGGCGTTGTCGCCCAGCGGCCACCCCATGCCATGGATCACCGTCCCCTCACGATGCTTGGCGGGATCGATTTCCCAGATCTCCTTCATGCCGAGGCCGAACTTCTGAGGCTCACGTCCCTCGGAGAGTCCATAGCGGTTAATCACTTCCTTGGAGAGCGAGCCCCGCACTCCCTCGCCCAGGAAGACGTACTTGGCGTGAAGCTCCATGCCGGGCTCGTAGGCCGGCCCCGGTGTGCCGTCGGACTGCTTGCCGAACTCTCCGGCCACCACGCCACTGACCTCACCATCGGCACCATAGAGCAGCTCGGAGCAGGCCATCCCGGGGAACACCTCGACACCCAACGCCTCGGCCTGCTCGGCCAGCCAGCGGCAGACGTTGCCCATCGAGACGATATAGTTGCCCTCATTGTGTATTGATGGCGGCATGGCCCAGTTAGGCAGCCGCGTTTTCCCGGTCTCGCTCAGCACATAGAAGCGGTCATCGGTCACGGGAACGGATACCGGAGCGCCCCGCTCACGCCAGTCGGGTAGCAACGCCTCCAGGCCAACCGGATCCAGCACGGCGCCGGAAAGGATGTGAGCCCCGACTTCAGAGCCCTTCTCCAGAACGATGACGTTGAGATCACCATCCAGTTGCTTGAGGCGGATGGATGCCGACAGCCCCGCGGGTCCGGCCCCGACGATGAGCACGTCACATTCCATCGATTCTCGCTGAGGATCGGTCATACCTTCCCCCTTCTTGTTGGGAGTCTTTGGAAGCCTGTTATCCGCGAGTCGGGGGCGATAGCCTTACTTAAGTCGCCCGTGAAGCGTCGCCCCGGCGAACGAGGCACTCCGACTCGATGGAGCCCCGGTACCGGAGGCACGCTTGATGACTCGAGGTGGGATCGAGGCGCCACGGCTTTATCGCCAGGAAATGATCGTCTGCGCCCCGAGGGGGTGCGGACCACGCCAGGCGTGGCCCGTCTTGGCATCGTCAGCCGAGCTTTTTGGTCAGCTCGGGAACGACATCGAAGAGGTCGCCCACCAGGCCGTAATCGGCCACCTGGAAGATCGGGGCCTCCTCGTCCTTGTTGATGGCGACGATGATCTTGCTGTCCTTCATGCCAGCCAGATGCTGGATCGCGCCGGAGATACCACAGGCGATGTAGAGCTCCGGCGCCACGACCTTGCCGGTCTGGCCGACCTGCCAGTCATTGGGGGCATACCCCGCATCCACAGCCGCCCGCGACGCGCCGAGGGCCCCGTCGAGACGATCGGCCAGTTGTTCGAGAACGCTGAAACTCTCCTTGGAGCCCACGCCTCGACCACCGGACACCACCACGCGAGCAGACGTCAGCACTGGCCGATCACTGTGATCGAAGTAGTCCTCGACCCAGCGACTCGGGGAGGAGTCCGACACTGCGACCACCTGGCCATCATCCACCGAGGCCTCACCGCTTTCTTGGGCGGCTTCGAAAGCCGTGGTTCGCACCGTCACGACCTTGATCGGATCGCTGGAAGTCACAGTCTGAAGGGCATTACCCGCATAGATCGGACGCTCGAAGGTCGCCGGGTCGATGACGGCGGTGATGTCGGTGATCACCATGACATCGAGCAGCGCGGCCGCCCGCGGCATGATGTTCTTGGCCGTCGTCGTGGCGGGGGCGATTACGTGACTGAAGTCGCCGGCCATCGCACGGACCAGCTCGGCCATCGGCTCCGCCAGGCCATGGGCATAGCGCGGATCGTCGACGCGAATCACTCGCGAGACCCCACCCAGCCGGGCCGCCACTGCGGCAGCCTCGCCGACGCCGTCGCCGGCCACCAGCACCACAACCTCATCGTCGAGTTGCCTCGCGGCAGTCAGCGCCCTGGCCGTGGCATCGATCGCCAGCGCACCCTCGACCACCTCAGCTAGCAGCAAAACCGCCATTACACCACCCCCTCAGCTTTCAGTTTACCCACCAGCTCGTCGACCGAGCCGACCAGGACACCCCCTGCACGAGCGGAGGGCTCACGCGTCTTGATAACCCGGAGGCGCGGCATGAGATCGATACCGAAGTCGGCGGCCGTCCTCTCTTCGAGGGGCTTCTTCTTGGCCTTCATGATGTTGGGAAGCGAAGCGTAGCGCGGCTCGTTAAGCCGCAGGTCGGTCGTAATGATGGCGGGCAAGTCCACGGATACCACCTGCAGGCCACCGTCGACCTCACGGGTCACGTTGGCCTTGCCATCCTGGAGTTCGACCCGGGAGGCGAAGGTGGCCTGCCCCCAGCCAAGCAGCGCGCCCAGCATCTGGCCGGTAGCATTCATGTCATTGTCGATGGCCTGCTTGCCGGCAATGATCAGGTCCGGGTGCTCTTCTTCGGCCACCCTGGCGAGGATCTTGGCCACCGCCAGGGGTTCGATATCCTGGGCCTCACCGCTCTCGGCCAGCACCAAGATGGCGCGGTCGGCGCCCATTGCCATGGCTGCACGCAGGGTTTCCTGGGCCTGTTTGACGCCGATGGAGACCGCCACGACCTCTTCCAGGACGCCGCTCTCCTTGAGGCGAACCGCCTCCTCGACGGCAATCTCATCGAAGGGGTTCATGGCCATCTTGGCATTGGAGAGATCCACCCCTTCGCCATCCGGCCTTACCTTCACCTTCACGTTGTAGTCAATTACACGTTTAACTGGGACCAGAGCCTTCATTATTCTTGAACTCCTTCCTGTGCCAGGGATTCCCCGCCAATGCTAGCCACACGCTCAGAGCCCCTCTATCAACATTCCGCTGTGACACACAAGAATTTCTTGTCATAGCCTTTCATGCTCTCGTCCGGACCGCCAAGCCGGCTCACGGCCATCGTCATCGTGCTCCGCTCAGACGAGCCACTGAAAACGACCACGAAGCCAGCCAGAGCCACGGGCCGCTCGAGCGGCCCGTGGTAAGAGTGGCGCTTCCCTTCATCGCCAGTGATTGATCGTCGCGGCTCGCCGCAGCGTCCCTGACAAGCCCGTCCCCGGGAAACGGCGACGCGCTAGCGCATCATCTCGGGCAAACTCAACACCAGGGCCGGGAATAGAGTGATCGTGACCAGCAGCACGATTAGCAGCAGGAAATACGGCAGGGCCGCCCGGGCGATGAGCAGGATGTTCTCGCCTGTCAGGCTCTGCATCACGAACAGGTTGAATCCCACGGGCGGGGTAATCTGCGCAGCCTCGATGAGAATCACGACAAAGATACCAAACCAGATGAGGTCGAGGCCGGCAGCCTCCACTAGGGGCAACATCACGGAAGATGTCAGCACGATGATGGAAATGCCCTCGAGGAAGCACCCCATGATGAGGATTAACAGCGCCATCACCAGCAGCAAGGTGTAAGACGAGAAGCCGAAGCTTCCCACCCAGCCGGCCAGCTCCCGGGGCAGATCGATAAAGGCGACGGCGATCGACAGGCAGGAAGCGGCCGCGATGATAAAAGAGATCATGCACGAGGTCCTGACCGCTGCCATCAGGCCCTCTTGGAAGCTAGTCCAGTTCAGGGTCCGGTAGAGGGTGGAGAGCATCAGTGCCCCGATCACGCCGATGACTGCCGCCTCGGTCGGGGTGGCGATACCGGTATAAATCGAGCCGATCACAAAGACAACCAGCCCGATCGAGGGCAGCAACTGGGGCAGAACCGCGAGTCGACTGCGCCAGCTCGTGCGCTGATCCCGCTCGGGCATGCCATCCGGATTCAGCCGACTCCAGATCGCGACATAGCCCATATAGAGGACGATCAGCAGTAGACCGGGCACGATGCCAGCCATGAACAGGCGGCCTATCGACTGCTCCGCCGAGACCCCGTAGACGATCATGATGATTGAGGGCGGGATCAGCAGCCCCATGGTACCGGAGCCGGCCAGAGTGCCGATCGTCTGACGGATCGGGTAGCCTCGCCGGTTGAGCTCTGGCACGCTCATCCTGCCAATGGTCGCGCAGGTCACCGCCGAGGAGCCGGTGATCGCCGCCATCACGCCACAGCCCAGGATGTTGACGTGCAGCAGTCCGCCCGGCAGCCGCCCGACCCAGGGGGCTAGCCCTTGGAACATGTGGCGTGACAGATTGGAGCGGAACAGGATCTCTCCCATCCAGACGAAGAGCGGCAGCGAGGTCAACGCCCAGCTCCAACTGGCATCCCAAAGGGTCGATGCCATCAATGCCCCCATCGGGGCGGGCGTGAACAGCGCCATCATAACCATCCCAGCCGACAGCAGGGTCACCGATACCCAGATCCCGGAGGCGAGAAAGCCGAAAACGAACACCGCAAGGATGATTGCAGCAAGTGCCGTGGTATCCATCATTGTCCTCACTCGGAAAGAGGGGAATCGCCATCCGTGTCGTAGCAAGGGGCACGCCCCAGCAACATACCAATCAACTCTTCGAGTAGAGCGACGGCGAAGAGCGTGATGCCCAGCGTCACCCCGGCCTGGGGAATCCAGAACGGGATGGCCAGTAGTCCGGGGCTCACATCGTGGAAGCGATGGGATTGCACCGTCAGCGTGAGGACGTGCCAGGCAAGGAAGGCGATGGCCACGATGGCCAGGGTGCAATTGACGATCTCAACGACACGGCGCGCACGTCGCGGCAGACGATCCAGCGTCAGGGTGATCCTCACGTGGCCTCCGGCGCGGAAAGTATGTGCGAGACCGAGGAAAGTCGCGGCGGCCAGGCAGAAACCGGCCAGCTCGGTGGCCTCGAAGGTCACACCCAGCATCCGACAACCCAACTGGATCACGATGGTCACGCCGATCCCGACCAAAAAGAGTGCGGCAAGAAAGCCCGCCGCCGAGTAGAGCCTATCCAGAGTATGTCTCATCGTCGTAGCCTCCCGTGGCAGGTAAAGGTATCAGTCGAGCGACGCCCGATACGCTCGGTAGACAGCCTGCTCATCGGGATCGGCATCCTCGAGCCACTCCGCGATCAGCTCCTCACCGATCTCATCGATGCGCGCCAGTACATCTTCCGGGGCTTCGGCGATCTGCATGCCATGTTCCTCGAGCACCCGAACGCGCTCCTCTCCAGCGGCTTCGGCCATCTCCCAAGCTCGTTCGGTGGCACGTCGGCCCTCCTCGAGCACCACCTGCCGTACGTCCTCGGGCAGCGAGCGGAAGGCCCGCTCGTTCACGATAACGGCATTCTTCTGGTGCATTGTGCCGGTATAGGTGAACACATCGAGATACTCCCAGGCCTGGATGTCGGTGCCGGTCTGAGCGGAGGTCCACAAGGCTTCGATCATGTTGGTAGCGAAGGCCTGAGGCACCTCGGCGAACGGCAGAATGATGGCATCGGCGCCGAGCCCCTCCCCCAACTGCTGAGTCTGCTGCGAATAGATCCGCAGCTTGATGCCCTCAAGGTCCTCTAGGGAGTCGATGGACTCGCTGGTATAGAACCCCTGCCCCGGCCAGGGCTCATAGGCCAGAATGCGCATGCCATCCTGGGCGAAACGCTCATCGAATAGGGGGGCCTGGGCTTCCATCAACTGCCGGGCCTCCTCCAGGGTGGTCGCCACTCCGGGGATGTTGTCGAGGTTGTAAAGCTCGTCTTCGTTCCCGTAGACGCTGAGGCGAATCTCGCCGGCCTGTATATGGCCCGCCTGGACGGCGCGCTTGATGCTATCGAGCTTGATCAAGCTGTCATTCGAACGCAGGTCGATCTTCAGTCGGCCATCGGTGCGAGCTTCGACGGCTTCGGTGAACTGACGCAGGTTCTGGGTGAAGAAACTGCTCTCGGGGTAGCCCGACGCCATGATCCAGGTGGTATCGGCAAGGGCGGGGAAAGCTGCCAGGGAAGCGGCAGCCGCCAGCGTCACGGAACGCAACAGGGGCAGGAAAGTCATTAGAATCTCCATCTATGAGTTATTGAAGTAATAAGCGATGGGGGATGCCGACACCTCGAAGGGCGCTGTTGATAGAATAGTATTTAGCGCAGCGCTCTTCAGGTTGGCGGCATCACTCCTTAAACCCTGGCGAAGTCGAAAAAGGGAATAAATCAATTAACCCTACAATTAGGAAAGAATATCTTGCCCTAAAAACAAACCAGAGGACACAAACGGCACGTGTGAACACACAAGTCAAACGGTAGATACCGCCAAGTACAGACGACCGACAGATGAGATCTAGGTTTTTAAATTTCTGACAGGGATTTTTTCGACGCTGCTTACCCACACGACTCAAAGCATTAACCCAGGAAGTGTCCAAATTCGTTGGCAAGATCACACTACGTTCCCGTGACTAATCAAACCCTGGCAAGGCTTGAGTCAGTAATCATCGGCGGCTAACTATGGGCCATGGCTCCCTGCCCCTTGATAGACGATCTTGTGTACTTCATCCAGCTGCATGTCGTGTGGCCGCCCCAGGCTTCTCCATCAGGACGGCGTGCCGGGCATGCCGTCGAGGCCCTATTCCCCACCGACGCAGGCTTCATCCGCTTCAGCCTGACAAGGGGGGACGATCAGCTAGGCGAAGACTGGCAACACCTGGAAGCTTACGCCAGCGAGCATGTAGTCAAATCTGATACTTAGGCCATCGGGTGTAGTGGATTCGAGATGGGATCAAGTCACCAGGCTCCCTCAAACAGCCGCCACACCATCGGCCGGGGCGGGTCTTTCCCGCTAGTGATATCTCCTGTCAAGCGATCGTCCTCTGTCTCAGGCCGTGCGCGCTCCATATCCGCGCCTCCTTCCCGCCCTCGACTCATTCAAGCGTCCCGCCAGCAAGCGGCGCCGTGGCTCGCCGCTTGGTGCACGACGCTAAGATAAGCCAGTTATTCTTGATGTGTACCCGGCAGGTGATGACCTCGCCATCCCTGAGTACCGCGTTGACAGGCTTTAATCGGGCCACAACAACGACAAGAAAAACTTGTCAAAATGCGGATTTTCTTGATTTATCCACTTCCCGGCCTGGGCGCAAGATCTAGTGAAACGAAAACGATCGGGTAACGCCGCGTGATGGTGATCGGAGGCTGATCAGCTCCAAAGCATACAGATACTGCTGCTCATGCCCATATCGGAACCAAGGCAATTTTCCCGATGTGAACATATCGCCCGAGGCTCTGACTCCGCTGATGAGCAATCATTCCGAGGACAGAGACGAACGAGCAGTAACTAAAAATATTGGTGACCCCCAGCGTATAGCCAATCTGAAGCCGGGCAACGCAGCCCATTCTGCTTGAACCCAGTAGCATAAGGATATTTTAAAATGATTAGTTCAACAGACCCCAATCGGAATCGTATTCCAAGCAATATTAGCCCTGACGAATGGGAAGCTCGCGTCCAGCTTGCCGCAGCCTACAGGTTAGCAGCCAGGTTTGGCTTGACTGATCTCATCTATACGCACTTGTCCGTACGCGTACCGGGGACAACAGATCAGTTCCTGATCAACCCCCATGGATGGTTCTTCGATGAAATCACGGCCTCTAGCCTCGTAAAAATTGATACTGAGGGAAGGCCAATTGACGACCAACGATTTGAGGTCAATGCAGCGGGCTTCACAATTCATAGTGCCCTTCACCAGGCCAGGCATGATGTTGAGTGTGTTGTGCATTTACATACGACAGCTGGTATGGCTGTTGCAGCGCTCGAATGCGGGCTTTTACCTCTCAACCAAATTAGCATGCAATTCTACAATCGTGTTGCTTACCATGATTACGAAGGAATCTCACTGGACCTAGACGAGCGTGAGCGCATCGTATCATCGATAGGCGATTCGAATTTCTTGATCTTGAGGAACCATGGGCTTTTAACAACAGGCCGGTCTGTCGCAGAAGCCTTTACACGAATGTTTTACTTGGACAAGGCTTGTGACATTCAAGTCAAAACGCTATCGATGGGCAAGCAGGTCACCATCCCCTCCCAAGAAGTCTGCGAGCACGCTGCTAAGCAACATGACGACTATGCTTACTTAGATACAGTGCATTTGGACCGAGAATGGACGGCCCTTCTTAGGCTGCTCGATCGGGATGGCGAGGATTACCGCTGCTAACTAGCCAGTTAGTCCATAGAGGACGGCAAGCCAATCACCTTCTACGATATCTCCTCGTGGGGAGATATAAGAAAGATATTTCAGGTAACAAGAGACGATATGAAGCCCTCTTTCCCCCTGGCCATGGTCGGCCTCGCCGCCGGCCCCCTGCTGGTCGGCTGCGGCGATGACACCAGCAGCAAGCCAAATATCGCCATCGGCCCGCCCGCCAGCACTGCCCAGAATGTGTCACAGCTGATCCTCGATGCCTACGGTATCGGCGAAGACGCCTACACCACCTATCAGGAAGGCTTCGGGGCCGCCCTGGACGGCGTGCAGGATGGCAATATCGATGTCTCTATCGGCCTACTCGGCCTGCCCTCGGGAAGCATCGAGAACCTTCAAGCTGCCAGCGGCGATGCGCGCCTGATCGGCCTCAGCGATGCGGCCATCGACTACCTCGAGACCAACAGCGCCTATCGCCGCTTTACCATTCCCGCCGGCAGCTACGCCTTCCAGGGAGAGGACGTCGATACCGTCACCGCCTATGCCGTGCTGGTGGGCAGCACCGACACCATCGGCGAGGAGCTGGGCTACGAGCTGGCGCGCCTGATGCATGAGCATGCCGAAGAGAACACCCACGCCCAGTCGGCCTTCATGACCCTGGAGAACGCCCTCAACGGCTCCGAGGGCCTGCCGATCCACCCGGGCGCCAAACGCTACTATGAGGAGCAGGGCCTGACCGTGACCAATCCGGTGGCCGAGCTGGGTGAGAGCGAGGAGAAGCGCGAGTTCATCCTCGGCACCGGCAGCCAGGGCGGCACCTATTATCCGCTGGGCGGCGAGATGGCCACCATCTGGAATCGCTACCTGGATGAGCAGAACTTCACCAATATCGAGACCGGCGCCTCCATCGAGAACCTGGTCAGCATCCGCGACGGTCGCATGGACCTGGGCATGACCGTGCATGCCCCGGCACAGGACGCCGTGGCCGGCCAGGGCGAATTCGAGGGTGCCCAGGTGGATAACGTCGCCTTTATCGGCCACATCTATCCGGAAGTCCTCCAGATCGTCTCCCGGGAAGGCTCCGACTTCACCGCCTTCGACGATCTCGCCAACTGATTCGATCCCCCCGCGGCGCCGCCGGGCCCTCCGGCGGCGCCGCCTTTCGTGAGGCCTTGAACCGTGGTTAAAAAAAAACCGCTGACGATGCGTCCGTACTAGATCAGTACGATCGCGAATCCGCTACCCGCCTTCATCTCGGCAAGTGGGCCTGGCTGGTGACCCTGATGGGGGTCTCGCTGACCGGCTTCCACCTCTATACCGGCTACTTCGGGACCCTGCCCTCCCAGCAACAGGGCGCCGTTCACCTGGGCCTGGCCCTGGGCATGATCTTTATCCTCTTCCCCGCCACCCGGGGCAGCGGCAGTCGCGCCCGCGTCCCCTGGTATGACGTGATCCTCGCCTTCGCCGCCACCTTTACCGCCTACTACAAGATCCTCTTCTACGAAGAGGTGCTGCGCGCCCGGGTCACCGGCTACTCGACCCTCGATTTGGCCACCGCCCTGCTGGGGGTGCTCTTCGTGCTGGAGGCCACCCGCCGCACCGTGGGGGTTCCCATCGTGATCATGGCCGCCCTGGCCATCGGCTATGCCCTGTTCGGCAACCATATTCCCAGCCAGATGCTCTCGCACCCGGGCTTCTCCCTCGGCGAGGTGTCGCCCTACCTGTGGTTCCGCGAGAGCGGCGTCTTCGGTACGCCCCTGCAAATCTCGGCGCGCTTTATCTTCCTGTTCCTGTTCTTCGGCGTGGTGCTGATGCACACCGGGGTGGGCCGCTTCTTCAATGACCTGGCCTTCGCGGTCACCGGCCGCTTCACCGGTGGCGCCGGCAAGGCCGCGGTCATGGCCAGCTCCTTCCAGGGCATGATCTCCGGCAGCTCCATCGGCAACACCGTCGCCTCCGGTTCCTTCACCATCCCGATGATGAAGAATGCCCGCTTCAAGCCCGAAGTCGCCGGCGCCGCCGAGGCCTCCGCCTCCACCGGCGGCCAGATCATGCCACCGCTGATGGGGGCCGCCGCCTTTATCATGGTCGAGTACGTGGGCGTCTCCTACCGGGAGATCATGTTCTCGGCGCTGATTCCCGCGCTGCTCTACTTCGCCGGCATCTTTATCGGCGTGCACTTCGAGGCCAGGCGTCACCGTATCCTCGGCCTGCCCAAGGATCAACTGCCCAGCAAGCGCAAGCTGATGCTGGAGAAGGGCTATATGCTGCTGCCGCTGCTGGTGATCGTCGGCACCATCAGCCTAGGCTTCACCGCCCAGCGTGCCGCCCTGCTGGGCATCGCCTGCGCCTTCGCCGTGGGCATGATCCGCAAGGAGACCCGCCCCTCCCTGGCCGGCCTGGTGAAGATCTTCGAGCAAGGCGCCCGGGTGGCCCTGCCGGTGATTGCCGCCGTCGCCAGCGCCGGCATCATCGCCGGGGTCGTCGGCATGACCGGCCTGGGCTCCAAGTTCGCCGCCGGCATCATCAGCCTGGCCGACGGCGTGCTGATCCTGGCGCTGCTGTTCACCATGGTGGCCTGTATCGTGCTGGGCATGGGCCTGCCCACCACGGCCAACTACGTGGTGACCGCCACCATCGCCGCGCCCGCCCTGATCAACGAGTTCGGCCTGCCGCCCATGGCGGTGCACCTCTTCGTGTTCTACTTCGGGATCATCGCCGATATCACCCCGCCGGTCTGCCTGGCGGCCTTCGCCGGCGCCGGGATCGCCGGCGCCAACCCCATGAAGACCGGCTTTACCGCCGTCAAGCTGGCCATCGGCGCCTTTATCATCCCCTACGCCTTTATCTATAACCCCATGCTGGTGATGGTGGATGCCACCCTGCCCGGCCTGCTGGCGGCGGTGCTCTTCTCGCTGCTCGGCATCATGGGCGTCAGCAGCGCCCTGATCGGGCATTTCGTCAGAGATTCCCTGCCCTGGGAACGCCTGGTACTGTTGGCGGCCGGACTGGCCATGGTGGTTCCCGAGCCGCTGACCAGCGGTGTCGGCCTGTTGGCCATGGCCCTGGTGGCCTGGTGTCAGTCGCGGCGCCCAGTCCACCAGGATCTGGCATCCCCTGCATCATGAGCTAGTACTATTGTGTCAAAAATATCGCCGTCTACTGTATAAGACCATCACAATTCCCTGGTACAACACCCAGCGCAGCGTGGTGATGGAATCGCTCACGTGGCGCTGGGCTCGGACGAGTCCGTGGGCAGTAATCTGTGGGTAAGGCAGGTACCGGGAAGTGATGGATTTTTTTGTCTCATCGCAGATCAGTTTGAAGCTACGGCATAGCTGATTTGCACCCCGCCGCCGCCCGCCTACCGGGCGCTGCAGGTCCTGCCACAACGCCGGGCTACTCTCGTCAGGGCTCGGGTAGCGATTCAGCAGGTAATGGGGAGCTCACGGGGTAAGCCGCGCGGGGCTTGGCCCAGTACAGCAAAAAATCACCCTCTCGCTGGGCGCTGTCCCGGGGTGGGACAAGGCGTTGCGGGAGGGTGGCTAAGGAGCCTATTGGTGCTGGTCAGGATCGCCCTGCGGGCGACCAAGGCGCCTGACGGCGCCAATCGCGCGGATTCCGCCGGTCCGACGCTTCGGCGATATCGCCCGAAGTGCGATCCTGGCTGCCACCAGGGGCGACTTCGTCGCCCAATCGTTCGGCATAGCCAAACTCCCACGATAGCAAGCCGGAATCATCGATGTCGTGGCTTCACGCTGATCTGCGATGAACCATTCTTTACCGGTCGAAGACCACGGTGCGGCGGGCGTGGAGGAAGGCGCGACGCTGGACGTGGTAGCCCACGGCGCGGGCCAGGGTCATGCATTCGATATCGCGGCCCTTGGCCACCAGGTCTTCCGGGTAGTCGGCGTGGCTGACCGGCTCGACGCCCTGGGTGATGATCGGCCCTTCGTCCAGATCGTCGTTGATGTAGTGGGCGGTGGCCCCGACCAGCTTGACGCCCTTGTCGTAGGCCTGGTGGTAGGGCTTGGCGCCCTTGAAGCCGGGCAGCAATGAGTGATGGATATTGATCGCCCGGCCGCTGAGCTTGGTACAAAGATCGCTGGAGAGCACCTGCATATAGCGCGCCAGGACCACCAGTTCGGCGCCGCTGGACTCGATCACCTCCCACACCTTCGCCTCCTGCTCGGCCTTGGTCTCGGCCGTGATGGGGAAGTGGTGATAGGGAATGTCGTGCCACTCGGCCAGGGGGGCCAGGTCCGGGTGGTTGGAGACGATGGCGCGAATCTCGATGGGCAGTTGCCCGGTGCGGTAGCGATAGAGCAGGTCGTTCAGGCAGTGGTCGGCCTTGGAGACCATGATCACCACCGGCATGCGGGTGCCCGGTGGGGTCAGCTCGAAGCTCATGGCGAACTCGTCGGCGCGCTCGGCGAAGGCGGCCTGGAAGGCCTCCGCGGAGAAGTCATCGTCCAGGGGACGGAATTCGGTACGGATGAAGAACCGCTCGCTGAGCCGGTCATCGAAGGAGTGCTGCTCGGTGATATAGCAGCGGTTCTCCTTGAGGAAGCGGGTGACCACGTCCACGGTGCCCAGACGGCTGGGACACTGGGCGGCCAGGATCCAGGTGGAAGATGCTTGGCTCATAATTGGCGCCTCACTCGAAAAGGCCGGTGCTTCGCGGATCGTGCATGACACCATGGCCTGGCTGACAGCTGCTGCCAGTCAGGATCGCCCTTCGGGCGATATCGCGCGGCAAAGCCGTGCTCCCACAAGAGTACTCACGCCAAGGTGCGAAGCACCAAGAATCAGGGGATGACCAAGCCGGGAGCAGGTACGCCCCGCCCCCGGCCTTGATCACTGCGTTCAGCGTACCACGCCGATGGCGTACTCCTCGCCAGCGTCGAGCAGCCAGCGATAACAGTAGTCGGCGAAGCTGCGGCGTACCACCAGTTCCCAGCGCTCCTCGGCGGGGCGGCGGACGATGGCGGTGGCCTTGGCGAAGACCGTGGTCACGCCCCGGCCCACCGGGAAGTGGCTGGGATGGACGTCGTAGATCACCGTCTTCATCAACAGCTCGCGGGCCGCCTCGCCTTCCAGTTCCAGCAGGGTCTGGCCACCGCTGACGTCGCTGATGGCGTAGTGGGCGTCACCCAGCCGCTCGCGCAGCCGGGTCTCCAGCTCGAACTCCTCGCCGCCGGGGACGATCACCAGCCACTCGTCCGGGGAGAGCCACTGGACCGAGCGCTCGCCGCGCTCGTCCTGGACCAGCCCCTGGGGCTCGCCGGGCAGGCCCAGCCCCAGCACCTCGCGCACCGCCTCGTCGAGGACGATGGCGCCGCCGCGCAGCACCAGCTGGCCCAGCAGGGCCCGCTCGCGCAGGGTGACGCGGCTCTCGGGGCCGGCCGCCGGCGCCCCGCTGCGGCGGTAGCTGTAGGCCAGCGGCGACTCCACCGGGATGGCGCTATCGGTACGGGTATCGAAGGTAGCCGCGTTAGACATGCTGGCGCTCTCCCTTGGGGTCGTAGAAGATCGGGCTGACGATTTCGGCTTCATGGGTCTGGCCGTCCGCCATGGGCAGGTAGACGGTCTCGCCCATCTTGTGATGGCCACCCTTGACCACCGCCAGGGCGAAGCCGGAGTCCAGGGTCGGGCTGTAGTAGCTGGAGGTCACGTGCCCGGCCATCGGCATGGGGATGGCGTGCTTGGGATCGAAGACGATCTGCGCACCCTCCTCCAGCACCACCTTGGGGTCCTTGGGCTTGAGGCCCACCAGCTGCTTGCGGTTCTCGCGCTTGGTGTCGGAACGGGTCAGGGCCCGCTTGCCGATCCACGAGAAGGGCTTGTCGTAGCCCACGCACCACTGCATCCCCAGGTCTTCCGGAGTCACCGAGCCATCGGTGTCCTGGCCGACGATGATAAAGCCCTTCTCGGCGCGCAAGACGTGCATGGTCTCGGTGCCGTAGGGGGTCAGGCCGTACTTCTCGCCGTGCTTGAACAGGGTCTGCCACACATGCATGGCGTAGTTGGCCTGGACGTTGATCTCGAAGGTCAGCTCGCCGGTGAAGGAGATGCGATAGACCCGCGCCGGCACGCCCGCCACCTTGCCGGCACGCCACTCCATAAACTTGAAGCTGTCCTTGTCGAGATCGATATCGGTGATCTCGGCCAGCAGCTTGCGCGCCTCGGGGCCGGTGATGGTCATGGTGGCCCAGTGGTCGGTCACCGAGCTGAAGTAGACATCCAGCTCCGGCCACTCGGTCTGGTGCCACAGTTCCAGCCACTCGAGGATCGCCGCGGCGCCGCCGGTGGTGGTGGTCATCAGGAAGTGGTTGTCGGCCAGGCAGCTGGTCACGCCGTCGTCGGTGACCATGCCGTCGTCCTTGCACATCAGGCCGTAGCGGCACTTGCCGACCGCCAGCTTCTCCCACTTGTTGGTGTAGACCCGGGCCAGGAATTCCCGGGCGTCGGGGCCCTGGATATCGATCTTGCCCAGGGTCGAGGCGTCGAGGATGCCGACCTTCTCGCGCACCGCGCGGCACTCCCGGGCCACCGCCTCGTGCAGGGTCTCGACCTTGCCGTTGACGGTCTGCGGGTAGTACCAGGGGCGCTTCCACTGGCCCACGTCCTCGAACTCGGCGCCGTGCTCCACATGCCACTGATGCAGGGCGGTGTAGCGCTCCGGATCGAAGAGGTCGCGGCAGTGACGGCCGACGATGGCGCCGAAGGTCACCGGGGTGTAGTTGGGACGGAACACCGTGGTGCCCACCTCGGGGATGGGACGACCCAGGCAGCGGGCGGCGATGGCCATGCCATTGATGTTGCCCAGCTTGCCCTGGTCGGTACCGAAGCCCATGGCGGTGTAGCGCTTGACGTGCTCGATGGACTCGAAGCCCTCCCGGGTGGCCAGCTCGATGCCCGCCGCGGTGACGTCGTTCTGCAGGTCGACGAACTGCTTGGGCGCGCGCAGGGTCGGCTTCTCGTGGGGCACCTGGAAGAGCGGCGCCGCCGGCCCCTGCTTGAGGGCCTGGACCTGGGGCAGGCTCACCGCCGGGGCGGCGTGGCCGGTGACGGCGGCGGCCTTGATGCCGGCCTCCACGCCCTCGGCGAGCACCTCGCCCAGGGCATAGGTACCGTTGGCACCGCCGCAGGCGTGGACGCCCTTGACCAGGCTCGGCACGAAGCCGAGGAGGTCGTCGCGCCAGGTGGGCCGGGCGCCGGTGTGGGACGCCAGGTGAATCACCGGGCTATAGCCGCCGGAGCTGGCGATGGTGTCGCAGGCCAGCTCCTGGGCCGGGCCGCTGACCTGGAAGGCATCGATATCGATCTTGGCGACCCGCGCCGCGCTGACGCGGCTCCCGCCCTTGGCCTCGATCACGGCGCTGCCGGTGATGATCTTGATGCCCTGGGCGCGGGCGGCTTCCACCCAGTCGCCGGCGGGCGACTGGCGGGCGTCGACGATGGCCACCACCTCGCGCCCCGCCTCCTTCCAGTCGAGGGCGGCGCGATAGCCGTAGTCGTTGCTGGTGGTAAGCACCAGCTTGTGGCCCGGCGCCACGCCGTAGCGGCGGATATAGGTGGAGACGGCGCCGGCCAGCATATTGCCCGGCACGTCGTTGCCGGCGTAGACCAGCGGCCGCTCGTGGGCGCCGGTGGCCAGGATCACCTGGCCGGCACGCACCCGGTGCATGCGGGCGCGCACCTGACGGCGTCCCTTCACCAGGGGGGCGGTCTCGCCGAGGTGCTCGGTGCGCCGCTCGTGCAGGGTGACGAAGTGGTGATCGTGGTAGCCGTTGGCGGTGGTGCGCGGCAGCAGGGTGACGTTGTCGTACCCGGCCAGCTCCTTGACCACCTGGGCAACCCACTGGTCCGCCGGCTTGCCATCCAGGGTCTCGCGGCTATCCAGCAGCGAGCCGCCCATCTCTTCCTGCTCGTCGGCGACGATCACCCGGGCGCCGCTGCGTGCGGCGGCCAGGGCCGCGGCCAGGCCGGCGGCACCGGCCCCCACCACCAGGACGTCGCAGTGCTGGTTCAGGTGATCGTAGGTGTCCGGATCGGCTTCCATGGGGCTGCGCCCCAGGCCGGCGGCCTTGCGGATGTACTTCTCGTAGGTCATCCACAGCGAGGCCGGGGCCATGAAGGTCTTGTAGTAGAAGCCCGGGGGCATGAACTTGCCACCCAGCTTGCCGAACAACCCCATCAGATCGCGCTGCACATTGGGCCAGCCGTTGGTGCTGCGGGCGGTGAGGCCGGCGAACAGCGCCTGCTGGGTGGCGCGCACGTTGGGCACCTGGGCCGCCTCGGTGCTGCCCAGCTGAACGATGGCATTGGGCTCCTCGGCACCGGCGGCGACGATGCCCCGGGGCCGCGAGTACTTGAAGCTGCGGTTGACGATATCCACGCCATTGGCCAGCAGCGCCGAGGCCAGGGTATCCCCCGGGTGGCCCTGGTAGCTCTGACCATTGAAGGTGAAGCTCAGGGTGCGGGAGCGATCGATCCGACCGCCCTTGGCCAGGCGGTGCACTTGTTTCTTGGACTGGCTCATGCGCGCACTCCTTCTTGACGGCTGGCCGCCACGGCCTCGCGGGGCTGGCCCTGGGCATCGGCGGTGATCGACGGCTGCTCGCCCATCTTGTAGGTCTCGAGGATCTCGTAGGTCACGGTGTGACGGGTGACATTGAAGAACTTGCGGCAACCCACCGCATGCACCCACAGCTCGTGGTGCACGCCACGGGGGTTGTCACGGAAGAACAGGTAGTCGCCCCACACCTCGTCGCTGCACGCCTCGGGGTCCTTGGGTCGCTCGATATGCGCCTGGCCCTTGGGGTGAAACTCTTCTTCCTCGCGGTGTTCGCCGCAGTAGGGGCAATAGATAGTGAACATGGCGAATTCTCCTTAGTGGGCCACGCCGGCGGCGCCGTGCTCGTCGATCAGGGCCCCGCTGTGGAAGCGGAACATGGAGAAGGGCTCGGCGATGGGGTGCATCTCGCCCTTGGCCAGGCTGGCGGCGAACACATGACCCGAGCCCGGGGTGGCCTTGAAGCCCCCGGTGCCCCAGCCACAGTTGAAGAACAGGCCCTTCACCGGGGTCTTGGAGAGGATCGGGCAGGCATCCGGGCAGGTGTCGACGATGCCGCCCCACTGGCGGTTCATGCGCACCCGGGAGAAGATCGGGAACATCTCGACGATGGCCTGCAGGGTGTGCTCCACGGTGGGGTAGCTGCCGCGCTGGCCATAGCCGTTGTAGCCGTCGATGCCGGCGCCGATCACCAGGTCGCCCTTGTCGGACTGGCTCACATAGCCGTGCACGTGGTTGGACATCACCACGGTGTCGAGGATCGGCTTGATCGGCTCGGAGACCAGGGCCTGCAGCGGATGCGACTCCAGCGGCAGCTTGAAGCCAGCCATCTTGGCCAGCACCCCGGAGTTACCGGCGGCCACGCAGCCCACGGTCTTGGCCTCGATATCGCCACGGTTGGTGTGCACGCCATAGATCTGGCCGTCGCGGATCTTGAAGCCGGTGACCTCGGTCTGCTGGAGGATATCCACGCCCAGGGCGTCGGCGCCGCGGGCATAGCCCCAGGCCACAGCGTCGTGGCGGGCCACCCCGGCGCGGGGCTGCCAGGAGGCGCCCAGCACCGGGTAGCGGGCATTCTTGGAGCAGTCCATGATCGGCACCAGCTCCTGCACGCCCTTGGCGTCCAGCACCTCGCCGTCGATGCCGTTCAGGCGGTTGGCGTTGACCCGGCGCTGGATATCGCGCATGTCCTGCAGGGTGTGGCCCAGGTTGAGCACGCCCCGCTGGGAGAACATGACGTTGTAGTTCAGGTCCTGGGAGAGCCCCTCCCACAGCTTCATGGCATGCTCGTAGAGGGCAGCCGCCTCGTCCCACAGGTAGTTGGAACGCACGATGGTGGTGTTGCGCGCGGTATTCCCGCCGCCCAGCCAGCCCTTCTCGATCACCGCCACGTTGGTGACGCCGAACTCCTTGGCCAGGTAGTAGGCGGTCGCCAGGCCGTGGCCGCCGCCGCCGACGATGATCACGTCGTACTGTTTCTTCGGCGTGGGGTTGCGCCACTGGCGCTGCCAGTTCTCGTGGTGGCTCAGCGCGTGCTTGACCAGCCCGAAGCCAGAATAGCGTTGCATAGGGGTCTCCTCAGTTCGGCCTCGCCGGGCGGCGCCCGGCGGCCGGTTCAAGCGATGGTTTCGACGGCGGTTTCGGCTTCGGCGACGGCCGCGCCATAGACCGGATGCCGGGCACATACCTCGGCGACCTTGGCCTGCACCTCGGCCTCCACGCCGGCGGTGTCGCCGCCCTCGGCCAGGGCATCCAGGATGTCGCAGATCCAGCCGGCCAGCTCGGTGCACTCGGCGGCATCGAAGCCGCGGGCGGTGACCGCCGGGGTGCCGAGACGCAGCCCGGAGGTGACGAAGGGGCTCTGCGGGTCGTTGGGCACCGAGTTCTTGTTGACGGTGATATGGGCGCGACCCAGGGCGGCGTCTGCGTCCTTGCCAGTGACCCCCTGCTTGATCAGCGAGACCAGGAAGAGGTGGTCGTCGGTGCCGCCGGAGACCACGTCATAGCCACGCTCGACGAAGACCTCGGCCATGGCCCGGGCATTGGTGATCACCTGCTGCTGGTAGCGCACGAAGTCCTGGCTCATGGCCTCCTTGAAGGCCACCGCCTTGGCGGCGATCACATGCATCAGCGGGCCGCCCTGCTGACCCGGGAAGACCGCGCCGTTGAGCTTCTTGTGGAGGGCCTCGTCGCCGTGGGCGGAGAGGATCAGGCCGCCACGGGGGCCGCGCAGGGTCTTGTGGGTGGTGGTGGTGACCACATGGGCGTGGGGCAGCGGGCTCGGGTAGAGGCCGGCGGCGACGAGCCCCGCGACGTGGGCCATGTCGACCATCAGGTAGGCACCCACCTCGTCGGCGATGGTGCGGAAACGACGCCAGTCGACCACCCGGGAGTAGGCGGAGAAGCCGGCGATGATCATCTTCGGCCGATGCTCGCGGGCCAGGCGCTCGACTTCCTCGTAGTCGATCTCGCCGGTCTCCGGGTTGAGGCCGTACTGCACGGCGTTGTAGTGCTTGCCGGAGAAGTTCGGCGCGGCGCCGTGGGTCAGGTGACCGCCGTGGGCCAGGCTCATGCCCAGCACGGTGTCGCCGGGCTGGACCAGCGCCATGAAGACGGCGGCGTTGGCCTGGGCGCCGGAGTGGGGCTGGACGTTGGCGTAGTCGGCACCGAACAGGTCGCAGGCCCGCTCGATGGCCAGCGCCTCGACCTTGTCGACGAACTCGCAACCACCGTAGTAGCGCTTGCCCGGGTAGCCCTCGGCATACTTGTTGGTGAGCTGGGAGCCCTGGGCCTCCATCACCGCGCGGCTGGTGTAGTTCTCCGACGCGATCAGCTCGATATGGGCCTCCTGACGGGCCACTTCTTCGGCGATGGCCGCGGCCAGGGGGGTGTCGTATTGCGCCAGGCTCTCGTTGCGCAGGGTCATGTCGGCCTCCAGAGATTGTTGTGGTTTGCGGCGATGGTATCCCTGGGCCTGGGGGCCAAGATGCTTGGCGGCGTCACGACCCGGCGCGTTTGCGACACGGGTGTCGCGACTGACAAACTTTATTCCCGAACGCCGGTGTTGCATGAATTCGTTTGCCCTCTAAGCATCCGATTCACGACAATGGGCGTCCCCTGACCGCCAGCGAGGAACGCCCATGCTTGTCGAACTCTTTGCCGTCATGGCCCCGGTATTTATCGGCGCCAGCCTGGGCTTCCTGTGGATCCGCCTGGGCCACCCCTACCCGGTGGAGTTCGTCACCAAGCTGGTCTTCAATATCGGCACCCCGGCGCTGATCCTCGCCTCCCTCTCCGGGGCCGAGGTGGATGCCGCAAGCTTCGGGCTGACCATGTTAGGCACCCTGCTGGTGCTCACCGCCATGGGCCTGGCCAGCTTCCTGGTGGCGCCGCTGCTCGGCAAACCCTGGCGGGTGGTGATCTCGCCGATGATGTACCCCAACACCGGCAACATGGGCCTGCCGGTGGTGCTCTACGCCTTCGGCAGCGCCGGCTTCGCCTTCGGTATCGCGGTGATGGTCACCGTCTCCCTGGTGCAGTTCACCTTCGGCACCATCATGGCCAGCCAAGGCAATCCGCTGCGCACCCTGGCCCGCACCCCCACCGTCTATGCCATCGCCATCGCCCTGGCCATCCTGCTCACCGACACCGACCTGCCGCTATGGCTCGACAACACCCTGGAGCTGATCTCCGGCTTCACGGTGCCGCTGATGCTGATCACCCTGGGGGTCTCGCTGGCCAGCATCCAGGTCAGGAGCCTGCGTTCCGGGGTCGGCTTCAGCCTGATCCGCACCCTGGCGGCGGCGACCCTCGCCTACCTGGTGGGGTGGCTGCTGGGGCTGCCGCCCCTGGCCCACGGCATCCTGGTGCTGCAGATGAGCATGCCGATCGCCGTCTTCAACTACCTCTTCGCCCAGCGCGCCGGCCGCGAGCCCGCCTATGTGGCCAGCCTGGTGTTCTGCTCCACCCTGCTGGCCTTCCTCTACCTGCCGCTGCTGCTGGCGCTGCTGAAGGGCCTACTCTAGGGGTAACGTACCGCGCCGATAAGGAGTCACGATGCGACCGATACGCGCCCTGCCCCCGCTGCTGGCGGCCCTGGTCGCCGCCCCTGCCCCGGCCGCCGAGGTGATCGAGGCGCGCCTGACCAGCGACCACCATGACTTCCGCCTGGTGCGCCTGGCCGAGGGCCTGAGTCACCCCTGGTCCCTGGCCTTCCTGCCCGACGGCCGGATGCTGGTCAGCGAGCGCGGCGGCCGCCTCTGGCTGCTGGAGGGCGACACACGTCGCGCCCTCGACGGCCTGCCGGCGGTCTCGGCCCGCGGCCAGGGCGGCCTGCTCGATCTGGCCCTGCATCCCGACTACGGCAGTGGCGACGGCGACAACGACTGGCTCTACTTCAGCTACTCGCGTCCCGGCCCCGGCGGCAGCGCCACTGCCCTGGCCCGGGCGCGGCTCGGCGATGCCGGCCTCACCGAGCTAACCACCCTCTTCGTCCAGGACCGCGACTCCGAGCCGGGACGCCACTACGGCGGCCGCCTGGCCTTCCTCCCCGACGGCAGCCTGGTGATAAGCATCGGCGACCGCGGCCGCGACCCGGATCGCGCCCAGGACGGCGGCGACCATGCCGGCGGCGTGCTGCGCCTGACCCCAGAGGGCGGCGTGCCGGCGGATAACCCCTTCGTCGATGATCCCGCCGTGCTCGACGAGCTCTACAGCCTCGGCAACCGCAATATCCAGGGCCTGACGGTGGACGGCGAGGGCCGCCTCTGGGCCAGCGAACACGGCCCCCGGGGCGGCGACGAGCTCAACCGCATCGAGGCCGGCGCGAACTACGGCTGGCCGGAGGTGAGCCGGGGCCGGGACTATGTGACCTTCCTGCCCATCGGCGACGACAGCCGCCCCGGGATGCGCGACCCGGTGCACGTCTTCGAGGGGCGCTTCGCCCCCTCGGGGCTGGCCTGGGTGAGCGGCGACGCCTTCCCCGGCTGGCGGGGCCACCTGCTGGCCGGCGGGTTGCGCAGCGAGCGTCTGGTGCGCCTGGTGGTCGACGGCGACCGGGTGGTGGAGCGCGAGGTAGTGCTGGAGGGGGAGATCGGCCGTATCCGCGACGTGCGCGTCGGCCCCGACGGCCGCATCTACCTGCTCAGCGACGCGAGCGACGGCGGCCTCTACCGACTGGAACCGCGGGAATAGCACGGGCGTAGCACGGGCGTAGCACGCGATTAACGCTCGCTCCCCGGCTCCGCCGAGCCCCCCGATCCTCAGAGGCCCCGGCGGTTGCAGCAGAATGTCCGGCGAGCCTGACGGGGCATTCCTCGAGGTCTCACGCGAAATTATCGATAACAAAACGTTATTAATAACGATAAATAAAAGTTCATTGCCGCATTCTATTACGCCCCATACTCTTCTGGCCTGCGGCTAATGCCAGGACACTCCTCTGACTCGATACAATCAATAATAGAGAGACTATTCCCTCATGCGCTCGAATGCTGGCCTATTAAATGGCCTTAACCCGACCGTGACTGTCGCCTCCAAGGTACTGGTCATCGGATTCGTGATCTTCTGTGCCATACTGGCGTAACAGGCAGGCGCCATCTTCCAGGATATCTCGACAGCAGTGCTCAATAATGCCAAGTGGTTCTATCTTGGCCTGGTCACTTCGGTACTCTTCTTTCTACTATATTTAATGGTCAGTCGCTTCGGGCATATCCGCCTGGGTCGCGACGACGAAAGCCCCGATTTCAGCCTCTTTTCCTGGATCAGCATGCTCTTCTCCGGCGGCATGGGCATCGGCTTGATCTTCTGGTCGGTGGCAGAACCGATGTTTCACTATGCCGACAACCCCTTCACCTCAGGGTTGAGTGACGAATCGGCCTCCATGGCCATGCTGATCTCCTTCTTCCACTGGGGCCTGCACCCCTGGGCGACCTTTATCATCGTCGCCCTGGCCCTGGCCTACTTCGCCTATCGCAAGGGGCTCCCCCTCACCCTGCGCTCCATTCTCTACCCCTTTATCGGCCATCGTATCTATGGCCCCATCGGTCATGTGGTGGATATTCTCGCGGTGGCGATCACCGCCCTGGGTGTCTCCAACTCCCTGGGCATGGGGGTCATCCAGATGAACAGCGGGCTCAATAGTGTCTTCGGTCTCGATATCGGCATCGGCGTACAGTTGACCATGATCGCCCTGATCATGTTCTTCGCCATCGCCTCGGTGATGTCCGGGGTCGGCCGAGGTATTCGCCGACTCTCCGAATGGAACATGCTGCTGTCGATCGTTATCCTGGCCATCATCCTCGCCATCGGACCGACCCGCTATATCCTCAACACCCTCCTGGAAAGCACCGGCAGCTATGGTGATAACCTGATCGGCATGAGCCTGTGGAGCGATGCCAATGACGACAGCGGCTGGCAGAACTGGTGGACCGATTTCTACTGGCCCTGGTGGATGCTCTGGGCGCCCTTCGTCGGCATGTTCATCGCTCGCATTTCTCGGGGGCGTACCATCCGCGAGCTGGTCGGAGGCGCCCTGATCGTGCCCACCCTGGTCACCTTCGTATGGATGTCGGTGTTCGGCGGTAGCGCCCTCTTCGAGGAGCGCGAGGCCCGCCACGCCCACGAACAGGCGGTCGCCGAGGGCAGCCTTGGTGCCGAGGCCGACTTCGCCGGCGGCCCCATCCTGCAGGCCACCCAGGAAGACACCACCCTGGCCCTGTTCGCCTTGTTCGACGCCCTCGATCCAGGCACCCTGGGCAGCATCCTGTCGATCCTCGCCGTGCTGCTGCTGGCCACCTACTTCATCACCTCGGCGGATTCCGGCACCCTGGTGCTGTGCATCCTCGACAGCGCTGGCCATGACGAACCGCCCCAGGCCATCCGCGTCCTGTGGGGCATCATCATCGCCTGCATCGCCGGCGCCCTGCTCTATGCCGGTGGCCTGCAGACGATCCAGACGGCCTCGATCATCGCCGGCTTCCCCATCGCCATCTTTATCCTGCTGATGACGATCAGCCTGTACCGCACCCTGCGCCGGGAGCCTATCGCTGCCGCCATGCTGCCTCCCCAGGTGCGGCCCGATGCCGACGACATCGATCATGGCAGCGGGCGGCCCAAAGGAGACGAAGGAGCGGCCGAGCTGACCCGCGCCTGATCGCAAGATGGCAGTCCGCTATCGACGACCAGGCGACGCCCCCCAGGAAGCATCGCCTGGCGTCTCTATCGTCGCCTGACGCTTACCCCCGGCCAGCGCTTCCTCCAGGCGCATCCCGAACGCGAGGGGCGAGTCGGCGCCCCTCCCCCGTGCCACGGCCTGTGGTTCGGCAACGCCTCCCGGGCCGTCCATATGGCGCGATAAACGTCGGCCAAGTTGTCAATCCGCCCCCACCCGTTATCCTGGGAGGCCTGGCGACGTTGACTCGACGCCCTCCAGGCCATGCCTTTCCCCGCCACCACGCGACTAGAATGAAGGCATCGCTTCCCACCCCGACCCTCGAGATGCCGACCATGTTCGAGAAAATAAAAAACCGAGGCGAGGTCCAGACCGACTATCAGATCGGCCAGGACAATATTCAGCCCAGCCTGGGCCCACTCCAGCTGGATATCCACAGCCCCGTCTTTCCCATCTCCGCCCTTTCCGTGATCGCCCTGGTACTCTTCTGCCTGATCTTTCAGGAAACCGCGGCCTCGGTCTTCGGCGCCCTGCGCCCCTGGCTGACGACTCAGTTCGACTGGGTCTTCACTATCGGCATGAACATCTTCGTGCTGTTCTGCCTGTTCCTGGTCGTCTCGCCCTTGGGCAAGGTGCGCATCGGTGGCAAGGACGCCAGGCCGGAGTACTCCTATCCGGCCTGGTTCTCGATGCTCTTCGCCGCCGGCATGGGCATCGGCCTGGTGTTCTACGGCGTGCTGGAGCCGCTGAACCATACCCTGACCCCGCCCTTCGGCGCCCCGGGGGTACTGGACGCCGATGGCAATCTGGTGGATGCCGCCGCCGCGGAGCGAGCGGTTCTCCTAGGTATGGCCGGCACCATCTTCCACTGGGGCCTGCACCCCTGGGCCGCCTACAGCGTGGTGGCCCTGGCACTGGGTATCTTCTCCTATAACAAGGGGCTGCCAATGAGCATCCGCTCGGCCTTCTACCCGATCCTCGGTGAGCGGGTCTGGGGCTGGCCGGGGCACCTGATCGACTCCCTGGCGGCCCTGGCCACCCTGGCCGGCCTGGCCACCTCCTTGGGCTATGGCGCCTCCCAGGCGGCGGCGGGCCTCAATTACCTGTTCGGCATCGAGGCCAGCATCGAGCTCCAGGTGGTGATCATCATCGCGGTGACGGCCATGGCGGTGGTCTCGGTGATGCGTGGGCTGGATGGCGGCGTCAAGCTGCTTTCCGAGCTGAACATGGGCCTGGCCGCCCTGCTCTTCCTGTTTATCCTGGTGTTCGGCGCCACGACTGATATCTTCCAGACCTTTCTTGGTGGCCTGGCCAGCTACGCGGTCAACCTGCCGGCACTCTCCAACTGGGTCGGCCGCGAGGACACCGGCTACTTCCATGGCTGGACCACCTTCTACTGGGCCTGGTGGATCGCCTGGTCCCCCTTCGTCGGCATGTTTATCGCCCGGGTCTCCAAGGGGCGGACGGTGCGCGAGTTCATCATTACCGTGCTGCTGGTACCCACCCTGGTCTGCGTGGCCTGGATGGCGGTCTTCGGCGGCACCGCCATCAGCCAACTGGTCAACGACGGTTACACCGGCGTACAGCAGACCATCGCCAACTGGACGCCGGAGCTGTCGCTCTTCGCCATGCTCGAGCTACTGCCTCTCCCCGCCCTGACATCCATGGTTGGTATCATCCTGGTGCTGGTGTTCTTCGTCACCTCCTCGGACTCCGGCTCGCTGGTGGTCGATACCATCTGTGCCGGCGGCAAGGTGGATGCCCCCATGCCACAGCGGGTGTTCTGGTGCAGCTTCGAGGGATTGATCGCCATCGCCCTGCTGGTGGGCGGCGGCCTGGCCTCGCTTCAGGCGCTGGCCATCGCCACCGGCTTCCCCTTCACCATCGTCACCGTGGCCATGTGTTACTGCATTTACCAGGGGCTGCGCAGCGAAGCGGTCTGAAACGAGGCGCCCCTTTACCTGGCCCGGCGTACGCCGGGCCATTTAATGCCCATAAACCTGACACTGCTGTACACTTCTCGCTCCTTCCCCAGCGAGAGCGCCGATATGTCCCCCCCCGATCGCGCCATCGATACCCCCGCCAAGGGCTCCCGTGAGGCCTGGCTCGATGCGGCTTTCGAGCTGCTGCTGGAATCCGGCGTGGACAGCGTGCGCATCCTGTCACTGGCCAAGCGCCTCAGGCTCTCGCGGACCAGCTTCTACTGGTTCTTCAAGGATCGCGAGGCGTTGCTGGAGGCGCTGATCGAACGCTGGCGTGAGAAGAATACCCGGGGCCTGGTGCGCCAGAGCGAGGCCTACGCCGAGAGCATCGTCGAGGCGATGCTGAATGTCTTCGACTGCTGGCTGGATCCCCGCCTCTTCGACGCCCAACTGGAGTTCGCCATGCGCAGCTGGGCACTTCAGTCCGCAGCCGTGGCCCGGGAGATCGACGCCGCCGACGCGGCACGCATCGAGGCCCTGACCAGGATGTTCATCGCCCACGGCCATGAGGAGCTGGCGGCCAATGTGCGCGGGCGCACCATCTACCTGACCCAGATCGGCTATATCTCCATGAAGACACGAGAGTCGCTGGAGGTGCGCATGGCGCGTATTCCCGCCTATGTGGAGATCTTCACCGGCCAGTCCCCCACGGAACGGGAGCTGCAACGTTTCCATGCCCGGCATGGCTATGCCCGGCATGGCTATGCCCGGCATGGCTATGCCCGGCATGGCTATAGCCGGACATGAGCGGGCCCCGCCAGCCGGAGAGCAGAACCTATAGGCCGCGAGCCGCCCGATGTGCCGCCGCCAGCCCCTCCGTCACCACGGCTTCGAAGCCGCCGTCGATCATCGTCTCCAGCCCCCGGGCCGTGGTGCCCTGGTAATCGATCAACCGCCTCACCATGGCCCCGGGGTCGTCCCCCAGGTGCTCCAGCAGCAGGCTGCCCCCCACCAGGGTCTCCATCACCGCCTCGAAGGCGATCGCCTCGGGCAGCCCCTGGCGCCTGGCATCCTCCAGCAGCGCCCGGGCCAGCAGGGCGGGATAGGCGGGCCCGGCGCCGCTCAGGGCGGTCAGATAGTCGAGGTCGCTCTCTTCGGGCAGTTCCCGGGCCTTGCCACCGCTCATCAGCAACGCCTGGACCAGCCGCTTGTCGGCATCATCGACGCCCTCCCCGGCGACCCAGGGAAAGTAGCCGCGGCCGATCTCCGCCGCCGCATTGGGCATGGCGCGTACCACCCGCTGGCTGCCCAGCCGATGGGCGACCGCCTCCAGCGAGGTCATCGCCAGCAGCGAGATCACCAACTTGCCCCGCGCCTCGACCTCGATCGCGGCCAGGTCCTGGGGGCGCACCGCCAGCAGGATCACGTCCGCCAGGGCGACCAGTTCCTGGTTGTCCGTGACGCAGCGTACCCCGGGCCAGTCGTGGTAGGCGTCGCCCAGGGAGCGCGAGGAGACCACCAGCCGTTCGGCAGGCACTAGCCCCTGCGCCAGCCAGGCCCTCCCCAGGGAGCGCCCCATCCAGCCCTGGCCGCCGATAATTCCCAAAACGACATCGTTATGCATGGTTGCGTCCTCCTGGAGGTCAGGCGGTGAAATCGGCCCGGCCCTGTCTCGCCCAAGAATGTACATCCATGTACATTCAGTCAACAACCGTGAACATCCTGGCCCCTAACCAGCACGAGGCCCGACCATGGCGAACGATCCGCTGCTGCAACCCTTCCGGCTCAAGCACCTGACCCTGAAGAACCGGCTGATGATGACCTCTCACGAGCCCGCCTACCCGGAAGACGGCATGCCCAAGGCACGCTACCGGGCCTATCACGAGGAACGCGCTCGTGCCGGCATCGGCCTGACCATGACCGCCGGATCCGCGGCGGTGGCCAAGGACAGCCCACCGGTGTTCAACAATATCCTCGCCTACAAGGACGAGGTGGTGCCCTGGCTGCGCGAGCTCACCGACGCCTGCCACGAGCACGGCACCGCGGTGATGATCCAGCTCACCCACCTGGGCCGGCGCACCCGCTGGGACAAGGGCGACTGGCTGCCGGCGGTGTCGGCCTCGCACCGCCGCGAGGCGGCCCATCGGGCCTTTCCCAAGCGGGTCGAGGACTGGGATATCGAGCGCCTGATCAAGGATTACGCCGACGCCGCCGAGCGCATGCACGCCGCGGGCCTCGACGGCATCGAGCTGCAGGCCTACGGCCACCTGCTGGATCAGTTCTGGTCGCCGCTGACCAATACCCTGGAGGCACCCTACGGGGGCAGCCTCGATAACCGGCTGCGTTTCACCTTCGACGTGCTGCGAGCCATTCGCCGGCGAGTCGGCGACGACTTTATCGTCGGCGTGCGCTACACCGGCGATGAGATGCTGGAGGGCGGCTTGACCGCCGAGGAAGGACTGGAGATATCGCACCGCCTGAAGGCCAGCGGCCTGGTCGATTTCCTCAACGTGGTGCGCGGCCATATCGATACCGACCCGGGCCTCACCGACGTCATCCCCATCCAGGGCATGCCCAGCGCCCCGCACCTGGACTTCGCCGGGGAGATCAAGCGCCGGGTCGACTTCCCCACCTTCCACGGCGCCAAGATCCAGGACGTGGCCACCGCCCGCCACGCCATCGCCTCGGGCAAGGTGGACGTGGTCGGCATGACCCGCGCCCATATGGCCGACCCGCATATCGTGCGCAAGATCCTCGAAGGCCGCGAAGAGACGATTCGCCCCTGCGTCGGCGCCAATTACTGCCTGGACCGTATCTACCAGGGCGGCGCCGCCTACTGCATCCACAACGCCGCCACCGGGCGAGAAACCAGCATGCCCCACACCCTCTCCAAGGCAGCGCAACAGCGAAGGGTGGTGATTATCGGCGCCGGTCCCGCGGGGCTCGAGGCCGCCCGGGTCGCCGCCGAGCGGGGGCATCGGGTGCTGGTGCTGGAGGCCGCCGGCGATGCCGGGGGCCAGGTGCGCCTCACCGCCCAGAGCGAGCGGCGTCGCGAAATGCTGGGCATCATCGACTGGCGCCTGGCCCAGTGCGAGGCGCTGGGCGTGGAGATCCGCTACAACGTCTGGGCCGAGGCGGAGGACGTGCTGGCAGAAGCCCCCGAGGTGGTGATCGTCGCCACCGGCGGCTTCCCCGCGGAGGATCAGCCGGCGCAGGGCCACGACCTGGTGGTCACCAGCTGGGACATCCTCTCCGGCCATGTGGCGCCGGGAAGCCGGGTGCTGCTGTTCGATGAGGCCGGCGACCATGCCGCCCTGCAGGCCGCGGAGATCATCGCCGCCAGCGGCGCCGAACTGGAGATCATGACCCCGGATCGCACCTTCTCGGCGGAGATCATGGCCATGAACCTGGTGCCCTATATGCGCGCCCTGCAGCGCCCCAACGTCACCTTCACGCCCACCTACCGGCTCGAGTCCGTGCAACGCGACGGCGGCGAGCTGCTGGCCAGGATCACCAGCGACTACCTGGACCTGGATCACCAGCGACGCCTCGACCAGGTGGTGGTCAACTACGGCATCACGCCCATGGAAGCGCTCTACGTCGAACTCAAGCCGCACTCCCGCAACGGCGGCGAGGTGGACTACGATGCCCTGATCGAAGGCAAGCCCCAGGCCGTCACACGCAACCCGGACGGTGGCTTCCAGCTCTTCCGCATCGGCGACGCCGTGGAGCCCCGCAACACCCATGCGGCCATCTACGACGCCCTGCGGCTGGTCAAGGCATTGTAAGCCAAGGTCCAACGCCAACGGGCGCCCCATCAGGGGCGCCCGTTGGCTATTTCACGAGCCGAGACAAGGCCTTAGTCGGCGGCGGCACGGGCCTCGGCGAGCCAGACATCGAATTGCTCCCGATGCGCGTCTATCCACTCGGCGGCGTGACGGCGAATGTCCTCGGGGCTGGCCTCGCCCTGCTGCATGCGCAGGTTCTGGGCGCTCTCGTCCTCGGTGGCGATCTGCACCAGGGCGAGAAACTCGCGGGCGGCGGGATTCTGCTCGGCGAAGTCGCGATTGAGCAGCGCCTGGATGGCATCTACCGCGAAGCCCAGGTTCTGGCCATTGAAGTGGGTATTCACGTCGTTGTTGCCATCCGGCAACGAGGTATGCGGCACCTCCAGCCAGACCACGTCCTCACCCGGCACCAGCACCCCGGAGACCCACTGCGGCACCCAGGTGTAGTAGAGGATCGGCTCGCCTTGCTCGTGGCGGGCGATGGTCTCTTCCATCAGCGAGAAGTAGGGACCGCGGTGATGGCTGACGGTGTCCGCCAGGCCGTAGGAGAGCAGGTGGTAGTCGATCACCTGCTCGCAGCCCCAGCCGGGGTTGCAGCCGGTGAGGTCGGCCCGGCCGTCGCCGTCGACATCGAAGAGTGCGGCGATCTCCGGATCACGCAGGTCCTCGAGGGAGCCGATACCGTGCGCCTCGGCGGTCGCCCGATCGATCAGGTAGCCCTGTAGCACTTCGGGGACCATATCGCCGGCCTTGACCAGGACCTCGTCGCCGCCGACCTGCCGATAGAAGTCGCGGTGCAGCTTGTCCCAGGCATGGACGGTGAAGTCTCCCTCGCCATAGGCCAGGCCCAGCAGGATGCCGGCGTATTCGGTCTCCCGGGGCGCCTCCACCGAGTAGCCCAGCGCCTCCAGGCCCATGATGGCGATCTGGCCGCGGAAGTGTTCCTCGGCCACCGTGGGGAAGATGGGGGTGACGCTCACGCCCTCCCCCGGCCGCGCCTCGGCCAGGACTGGCAGCGGCGTCAGGGCGGCGGTGGCCAGCGCCAGGGCGGCCAGCAAGGATTTCCTGCGAATCAACGTCATGACTTACCTCGTTGTTGTGGTTATGACGGTCGTGGGATCCGGCGCCGGCCCCAGGAGGCCCGGATAGCGGCGCCGAGGTGAGCAACCAAGACAAGCCGCCGGGGCGTTCGCCCCGCTTGGCTTCTCGGTTGGGTGCGATGAACCTGAAAAAAGCCCCATGCCGTTGCGACGGCATGGGGCGCTTTTATCGATCGAGGGAGGGGACTCTGGGAGACACCGAGGGGCGATCAGTAATCGACCACCACGTCGCCCAGCGGCTTGCTGCAGCAAGAGAGGATATAGCCCTCGGCCACGTCCTCGTCGGTGATGCCGCCGTTGTGCTCCATGTCCACCTGGCCGGTGGTCAGCGGCGCCCGGCAGGTACCGGGAGGAAAGAGCCCCCATGCCGCAGGCCTGGCCTGCGGCTTCTGTACCTCAGTAATCGACCACCACGTCGCCCAGCGGCTTGCTGCAGCAGGAGAGGATATAGCCCTCGGCCACGTCCTCGTCGGTGATGCCGCCGTTGTGCTCCATGTCCACCTGGCCGGTGGTCAGCGGCACCCGGCAGGTACCACAGATCCCCATGCCGCAGGCCTTGGGAATATGCAGCCCCAGCTTGGCGGCGGCGGTGTGTACGGTCTCGCCGGGCTGGATGCGCACGCTCTTGCCGGTGGAGGCGAACTCGACGCTGTACATATCGGCGATATCCAGCTCTTCGGCCTCCGCCTCGGCCTGCTCGGCATGCTCCAGGGCCTCCTCCTGCACCTCGGCCGGGGTCTCTCCGAAGGATTCTTCGTGGTAGTGGCTCATGTCGAAGCCGTTCTGCCGGAGCAGGTTCTTGACGGCGTTCATATAGGGGGTGGGGCCGCAGCAGAAGATCTCCCGATCCATGAAATCGGGGGCCATCAGCTCGAGCATCGCCTGGCTCAGGTAGCCGCGGAAGCCGGCCCAGGCCTCGCCCAGTTCGTCGCTGCGCTCGCAGATGATATGCAGCTTGAACTCGGGAATCCGCGAGAAGATATGCTCCAGCTCGCGGTGGAAGATCACGTCCTTGGGGGAGCGCGCGCTGTGCACGAACTCGATGTCCACCAGGGAGTTGGTATCGAAGAACCAGCGCGCCATGGACATCAGCGGGGTGATGCCGACGCCGCCGGAGAGCATCAGGATCTTCTCCGCCGAGTAGTCGATGCAGTTGAAGTTGCCCACCGGGCCATGCACCGCCAGCTCGTCATTGACGCGCAGGTTGTCGTGGAGCCAGTTGGAGACGCGGCCCCCGGGCACCCGCTTGACGGTGATCGAGAAGCTGTAGGGCACCGAGGGGGAACTGGAGATGGTGTAGGAGCGCATCACCTGCTCGCCGTCGATCTCCAGCTCCAGGGTCACGAACTGCCCCGGCTTGAAGAAGAACATCACCGGCTGCTCGGCCATAAAGCAGAAGGTACGCACGTCCCAGGTCTCCTGGATCACCTTGACGCAGCGCACCAGATGGCGGCCATTGGTCCAGGTCTGGGTGGTGACGGGGTTGAGGAAGTTCATTGTCATTGTCGGTTCGCCTGGGCTGCACCATGGGGGCTGTCTCCGACCGCGGTGCCACCGCTTGTCGTTGAGCGAATTTTGCGCCAAGGGATAGCGTCATCACATGCCTGTTCACGACACGGGCATATCCCTGGCATCCAGGCCCCGGGAGCGTAATTTCGCCCGGCGTCGCCGGCGTATCACCTTCTGTCGTCGGCAGATAATTACTTTTTGCGACTCTGATCCACACTCGCCGCAAATCAGGGGCACGCCGATGCAGCGCGCCCTGCCGCTGACGAAGCTCACAATCAACAATGACTCGGCCTGACCCGCCGCCTGTAATGAGGATGTGCCCCATGGAATCCAAGCCCCTCGCTCGCCTGGACGATCCGCTGGCCCCCGCCCGGGAAGCCACCGCAGAGATGCTGCGCAGTCGTCAGCGCAATTTCTCCCTGCCCCAGCCCTTCTACAATGACGAGCGTGTCTTCGCCCTGGATATGCAGGAGATCTTCGGCAAGGAGTGGCTGTTCGCCGGCATGACCAGCGAGATTCCCACCAAGGGCAACTTCATGACCGTGGAGATCGGCGACAACCCGGTGATCCTGGTGCGTGGCAATGACGGTCAGGTGCATGGTTTCCACAACGTCTGCCGTCACCGCGGCTCGCGGCTGTGCGTCAAGGAGAAGGGCAAGGTCGCCAAGCTGGTCTGCCCCTACCACCAGTGGACCTACGAGCTGGACGGCCGCCTGCTGTTCGCCGGCTCCGACATGGGCAATAACTTCGATCTCAACCAGTACGGCCTCAAGCCGGTGCAGGTGAAGACCGGGGGCGGGTTCATCTTCGTCAGCCTGGCCGACGAGCCGCCGGCCATCGACGACTTCCTGGCCACCCTGAATCACTACCTCGAACCCTACGACATGGAGAACACCAAGGTGGCGGTGGAGTCCTCCATCGTCGAGCAGGCCAACTGGAAGCTGGTGATCGAGAACAACCGCGAGTGCTACCACTGCAACGGCTCGCACCCGGAGCTGCTCAACTCCCTGCAGGAATTCGACGACACCGACGATCCCCGCGCCACCCCCGCCTACAAGGCCCTGGTGGCCCAGAAGCAGGCCGACTGGGACGCCCAGCAGGTGCCCTGGCAGCTCAAGCGCTTCGGCAAGCGCAATCGCCTGACCCGCACCCCGCTGCTGGACGGCGCCGTCTCCATGACCATGGACGGCAAGCCCGCCTGCCAGAAGCTGATGGGTCGCATCCAGAGCGCCGACCTGGGCTCGTTGCGTATCCTCCATCTGCCCAATTCCTGGAACCACTTCATGGGCGATCACGCCCTGGTCTTCCGGGTGCTGCCGCTGGGGCCCCAGCAGACCCTGGTGACCACCAAGTGGCTGGTCCACAAGGATGCCGTGGAAGGGGTCGACTACGATCCCGCCGAGATGCGCAAGGTGTGGGATGCCACCAACCACCAGGATCGTCGCCTGGCCGAGGAGAATCAGCGCGGCATCAACTCCAAGGCCTACGAGCCGGGCCCCTACTCCGAGACCTACGAGTTCGGCGTGATCGACTTCCTCGACTGGTACGGCGAGCGCCTGCTGGAGAACCTGGGCAGCACCGCCCCGGAGCTCAAGGTGGTGCAGGGCTAAGCCCTCTCGTATCGCTTGAGTTCATCGCTTAGGCCCCACAGGCCCGCCATCGGCGGGCCTGTGGCGTTTGGCCCCCAGGCTGGATTGTCCCCGGGACGCAGGATATCGGCGTCGTGGCGAGGTTCCCCTGACGGGCTTAGCCGGGGCTGAGCCCCCGCAGCCGTTCGCCACGGCGGCGCAGTAGCTCGAGAGTGGTGAGCAGCAGCATCGAGAGCAGCACCAGCAGGGTCGCCACGGCCAGGATGGTGGGGCTGATCTGCTCGCGAATGCCCGACCACATCTGGATCGGCATGGTGCGCTGCTCGGGGCCGGCGATAAACAGCACCACCACCACCTCGTCGAAGGAGGTGATAAAGGCGAACAGCGCCCCCGACACCACGCCGGGGGTGACCAACGGCAGCACCACCTTGAAGAAGGTCCGGGTGGGGTTGGCGCCCAGGCTGTGGGCGGCGCGGATCAGGGTGGTGTCGAAGCTCGACAGGGTCGCCGTGACCGTGATCACCACGAAGGGAATGCCCAGCGCGGTGTGGGCCAGGATCACCCCCGGGTAGGTCTGGGCCAGGTTGATCTTGGAGAAGAAGAAGAACATCGCCGCGGCGGAGATGATCAGCGGCACGATCATCGGCGAGATCAGCAGCGCCATGATGGCTCCCCGGGCCGGCATATGGCGGCTGGAGAGCCCCAGGGCGGCGATGGTGCCGAGCACCGTGGCGAGCAGCGTCGAGGCGATGCCGATGATGAAGCTGTTCTTGATCGCATGCAGCCAGGCGCTGGAGGTGAAGAAGTCCTGGTACCAGCGCAGCGAGTAGCCCGCCGGATCGAGGGACAGCATCTCCTGGCTGAAGGTGAAGTAGGGCTCGGCATTGAACGACAGCGGGATGATGATCAACAGCGGCCCCACCAGGAACAGGAAGATCAGCGCGCAGAGACCCAGGAAGACGTAGTGCCAGATGCGTTCGCCACGGGTGGCGTAGGAAGGAAGCGCCATCGGATTACCCCAGCTTGACCTTGTCGACGCCGACCAGGCGATTGAAGACCAGATAGAAGACCACCACCACGAACAGCAGGATCGAGGCGATCGCCGCGGCGAGCCCCCAGTTCAGCGAAGTCTGCATATGGTAGGCGATGTAGTTGGTGATAAAGCGACCCGACTGGCCCCCCACCAGCGCCGGGGTGATGTAGTAGCCGATCGACAGGATGAATACCAGGATGGCACCGGCGGCGATGCCCGGGAGGGTCAGCGGGAAGTAGACCCGCCGGAAGCTGAGGAAGGGCCGGCCACCCAGCGAGCGGGCCGCGCGCATATAGCTCGGCGGGATGGTCTTCATCACCGAGTAGAGCGGCAGGATCATAAACGGCAGCAGGATATGCGTCATGGCGATGATGGTGCCGGTCTTGTTGTGGATCATCTGCCAGCGCGCCTCGTCGGCGATCACCCCGATGGCCACCATCATGTCGTTGAGCACCCCCTGGGACTGCAGGATGGCGATCCAGGTGGTGGTGCGCACCAGCAGCGAGGTCCAGAACGGCAGCAGCACCAGGATCATCAGCAGGTTGGAGTGACGCAGCGGCAGGCTGGCGAGCAGGAAGGCCACCGGGTAACCGAGCAACAGGGTCAGGCCGGTGATCACCGCGCTCATCCAGAAGGTGCGCCAGAACAGCGAAACATGGATCTCGAGGTGGGCCGGCACCTTGGCGATCTCGCCGTC
Source organism: Halomonas sp. NCCP-2165 (assembly GCF_023708045.1). Taxonomy (NCBI): domain Bacteria; kingdom Pseudomonadati; phylum Pseudomonadota; class Gammaproteobacteria; order Oceanospirillales; family Halomonadaceae; genus Halomonas; species Halomonas sp. NCCP-2165. The sequence goes on along the minus strand of NZ_BRCY01000006.1, from coordinate 33,691 downwards.
CGGCGTCAGCTGGCGATCCACCGCCGCCAGATAATAGGAGGGCGTATAGGGCGAGGCCTCACGCCGGATCAACTTCCAGGTATCGAGCTCTCCCCAGGTGTCGTTGATCTCGATCAGCGCCTCGCGGTAGGGCGGCTCGATGCGGCCCAGGCGCCGGGCCGTGCGGCTGATCGTCGAGCGCATGCCCGATTTCTCGTAGTTCAAGCGGCTCGACAGCAGCCCCAGGTTGCGGGCCTCCTGGCCTTCGCGCAGGTCCTCCGCCAGGGCGGCGAAGACCGCTTCGTCGGGTAGCGACTCGCCGTCCCATCCCTCCAGGGCCACCACGGTACGCGACAGGTGGGTGGAGACCTCGGGATTGTCGACGCTGCGCCACAGCATGTCGAAGATCGGCATGACGAAGGCGACCACCAGGAACAGCAGCAACGGTGACACCAGCAGGAAGGCCTTGACCCTGGAACGGCGCACGGCGCGGCGCAGACTGACCTTGAGCGGCACGCCATCGGCGGTGGTCAGAGGCATAGAGGGCAATTCGGACACGCGGGCCTCTCCATCGGACGAAGGAAGCGACTGGGTTGCAGCGCCGGGGCCGCCACCCGCGGGGCGGGTGGCGGCGTGGTCTTACTGGGCCAGCCAGGCGTCGAAGCGCTGGGTCAGCTCGTCGTTGTAGTCGGCCCAGAACTCGTCATCCTTGGGAATCGCGGTGGCGAAGTTGGGGCCATAGGTCGGCATATGCTCTTCCATCTCGATGCCGGTCTCGGCATGGGTCGAGACCATCGCCGAGGAGGACCGGCGCGCCGGGCCGTAGGAGATGTACTGGGCCTGGTCGGCGAGGCGCTGAGTATCGGTGGCAAAGTGGAGGTAATCCCGCACCTTGTCGAGCCTGCCGGTGGGCACCACCCAGCCGTCGAGCTCGAACACCTGGGCATCCCAGATGATCTCGAAGGGCTGGTCCTCGGTGACCATGGCGTTGAAGATGCGGCCGTTGTAGGCAGACGCGAAGGCCACTTCCTGGTCGGCGAGCAGCTGCGGCGGCTGGGCGCCCTCCTCCCACCAGATCACCTCGTCCTTGATGGTGTCGAGCTTGGCGAAGGCACGCTGGACGCCCTCCTCGGTCTCGAGCACGTCGTAGACGTCCTCCGGGGCCACGCCATCGGCGACCAGGGCCCACTCGAGGTTATTGATCGGCTTGCGCATCAGGGTCCGCTTGCCCGGGAAGTTCTCCAGGTCGAAGACGTCGGCGATGGTGCTCGGCTGGTTGTCCTCGGGGAACATCTCGGTATTGAAGGCGACGATATTGGAGTAGACGATCGAGGCCACGAAGCATTCGCCCAGGGCGCCGTCGACGAAATCCTCGCTGGGCGGGGTGCCGTCGGGGGCATCGGCCAGCAGTTCGTCATGGTCCAGCGGCTCGATCAGGCCCTCGGCGCAGGCGATCATGGCATCCGCCGGCAGCATGTCGACCAGGTCCCAGGTGACGTTGCCGGCCTGGCTCTGGGCACGCAGCCCGGCCAGGGCGTTACCGCTGCGGTCGATATTGACGATCTCGTCGCCGCTCATCTCCATCCAGGGCTCGTGGTAGGCCTGCTGCTGACTCATGCTGTAGGCCCCACCCCAGGAGACGATATTGAGCGTCTCCTGGGCCTGGGCCGTGGCCGTCAGGCCGAGGCTGGTGACACCCGCCACGGCGATGGCGATGCCGAGACGGCCCTTGCGACTGATGACTTCCCGTTGCTTCATAGAATTCTCCACTTGTTGTTGTCATGCTCGCGGTATCGTCGATCGTCCGACACTCCTGCCGGCCCGGGGCCAGGCCCCGGTCTTCTTCCCTAAACAGCGGAATGGCTCGGCCCGGCAACGCAAGGCATCAGGCGTCCAGGGCGCGACAATCGCCCCAGGACCAGCCAACCTCGATGGCCTGCCCCGGCGCCAGCGTGGGGTGGCCCACGGCGTTGGGCGTCTTGATGATGAATTCGTCGTTGCCACAGACCCGCAGGCGCGTGCGCAGGTGGTCGCCGAGGTAGATCACCTCCATCACCTCGCCCTGGAAACGGTTGTCACAGTCAGAGGCCGCCTCCCCGACGAGGATCGCGACCCGTTCCGGACGCAGCGAGAGCGTGGTGCGCGATCCCGGCGGTCCCGAGGCCACGGCCCTGGCCAGCACCGTGTCGCCGCTGTCGAGGCGCACCCGGCAGCGCTCGCCACTGTTCTCCACCACCTCACCGTGGAGGCGGTTGTTCTCGCCAATAAAGCAGGCGACGAAGGCATTCTCGGGCGCCTCGTAGAGGGTCTCGGGGGAGGCCAACTGCTGCACGACGCCGTCGTTGAACACCGCGATACGGTCCGACATGGTCAACGCCTCGGTCTGGTCGTGGGTGACGTAGATCATGGTCACCCCGAGGCTGGCGTGAATGCGCTTGATCTCGTACTGCATCTCCTCGCGCAGGTTCTTGTCCAGCGCCCCCAGGGGCTCATCCATCAGCACCAGCTCGGGCTCGAAGACCAGGGCCCGGGCCAGGGCGACCCGCTGCTGTTGACCGCCGGAAAGCTGAGCCGGGCGCCGGTCACCGAACTCCTCGAGACGCACCATCGCCAGGGCGCGGGCCACCTTGCGCTTGATCTCCTCCTTGGAGAGGTGACGCACCTCCAGCGGAAAGGCCAGGTTCTCGGCCACCGTCATATGGGGAAAGAGGGCGTAGTTCTGGAAGACCATGCCGATGCCCCGCTTGTGGGGCGGCAGGCCGCTGATCGGTTCGCCCTTGAGCAGGATCTCGCCGTGGGTCGGGGTCTCGAACCCCGCCATCATCATCAGGCAGGTGGTCTTGCCCGAGCCCGAGGGCCCCAGCAGGGTCACGAATTCGCCCTGGCGAATATCCAGGTCGAATCCCTTGACGACCAGTTCGACCCCGTCATAGCTCTTCTGGACATTGACGAAGCGGGCAAAACACGACGCCGCTACCGCGTCTACGTCGGCTTCGAGGGTCTCGTTCATGAACACTCCCTGGCAAGGCCCCTGGGGCGAGCGATCCGACCCAGTATCCGGTCACATCATGGGGCCTGTGCGGTTTATTCTTGTGATTCAATGCGTGGCGTCGACCATAAAAGCTGCATATAAGCACCGCAATCCTCGCCGGGGACAAGTAGCGTTGAACGCCGGCATCCCCCAGGGCGGCAAAGTCGACTATGGCGTGACCCTTCGGCGCCCTCCTCGCCAGATGGCCACCTCCCCATGGAAGTAGCGACACAAGACACCGGATCAGGGGGAGACGCTGGCTACACGCCACAGGACCAAAACAGGCGCGGCGCCCCAGGGGGCGCCGCGCTCTCACTAAGCCGGATGGCTCAGCAGTGGTGGTGTTGTGGGAACTCGGCTATGCCGAGTGATAGGCCAGGGCGCCTGACGGCGCCAATCGCTCAGCGGAGCTGAGCTCCCACAGGAGATCGGCGATTAGCCTAACGCAGCCCCGGCAGCAGGTAGCGCTCCAGGGCCTGGCGCACCGAGGGCAGCATCACATCGGTCTGCTCGCTGAGCTCGCGCACCAGGTCCTGGAGGCCGGGCACCCCCACCTCCACGTGCTTGAGCAGCGCCATGCGCGCGCAGGTCTCGGGGCAGGCCCCCTCGGGGATGCGAATCCCCAGGGCCACCAGGCGATTGCGGAAGTCTTCGCCATCGATCAGGTCGACGATCATCATGGGTTGGCCCTCCAGTCGTGGGGCGGGTCAGGGGCGAGACCGGACGGCGCCGGCCCCGCCCGTTGCTCAGGCCGCGTCGGCCGGACTCAGGCGACAGGCCGCGTATTTGAACTCCGGAATCTTCCCATAGGGGTCGAGGGCCGGGTTGGTCAGCAGGTTGGCGGCGGCCTCCCCGTAGCAGAAGGGCACGAAGACCATGCCCTCCGGCATCGCCGGATCGATCCGCGCCCTGAGGGTGATGGCCCCCCGGCGGGTGGTGATGGTCAGCGCATCCCCCGGGGCCAGGCCCAGCTTCTCCAGTTCCCCGGGCGCCAGGCTGGCCACCGCCTCCGGCTCCAGGTCGTCGAGCACGGTGGCGCGGCGGGTCATGGAGCCGGTATGCCAGTGCTCCAGTTGGCGTCCGGTGGTCAGCACCGTGGGGAAGGCGTCGTCCACCGGCTCGTCCGGCGGCAACGGCCGGGTGGGCGAGAATTTCGCCCGCCCGCTGGCGGTGGGGAAGGCATCGCTGAACACCACGTCGGCGCCCGGGGCATCCTCCGCCGGGCAGGGGTAGGTCACCGACTGCTCCCGCTCCAGGCGCTCCCAGGAGATATGATCCAGGGACTGCATGCCGCGCTTCATCTCGGCGAAGACGTCCCGCGGGTGCCGGTAGTCCCAGCCCAGGCCGAAGCGCTTGGCGATCTCCTGGATGATCCACCAGTCCGGCTTGGCCTGACCCGGCAGCGGCAGGGCCGCGCGGCCCAGCTGCACCTGGCGGTTGGTGTTGGTGACGCTGCCGTCCTTCTCCGGCCAGGCCGAGGCCGGCAGGATCACGTCGGCGAACTGGGCGGTCTCGGTGACGAAGAGGTCCTGCACCACCAGGTGCTCGAGCTCGCCGAGCGCCTGGCGGGCGTGCTCCAGGTCCGGGTCGGACATCGCCGGGTTCTCGCCCTGGATATACATGCCCTTGATGGTGCCGGCATGGATGGCGTCCATGATCTCCACCACGGTGAGGCCCGGCTCCGGGTCGAGCTCGGTGTTCCACAGCTCCTCGAAGGCGGCGCGCACCTGGGCGTCGCTGACCGGCTGGTAGTCCGGCATCACCATGGGGATCAGGCCCGCATCGGAGGCGCCCTGGACGTTGTTCTGGCCGCGCAGCGGGTGCAGGCCGGTGCCGGGGCGACCGGTCTGACCGCAGGCCAGGGCCAGGGAGATCAGGCAGCGGGCATTGTCGGTGCCATGGGTATGCTGAGAGATGCCCATGCCCCAGAAGATCATCGCCCGCTCGGCGGTGGCGTAGAGTCGTGCCACTTCTCGGATGGTCTCGGGCTCGACGCCGCACAGGCCGCTCATCGCCTCCGGGGTCATGTCCACCACATGGGTCTTGAGTGCCTCGAAGCCCTCGGTGTGCTGGGCGATATAGGCCTCGTCGTAGAGCCCCTCGGTGACGATCACGTTGAGCATGGCGTTGAACAGCGCCACGTCGGCCCCCGGCGAGAAGCGCACGCTACGGTGAGCATAGGCATCCAGGGCCTGGCCACGGGGGTCGAGGATCAGGATCTTGGTGCCGCGCTTGGCGGCCTGCTTGAAGAAGGTCGCCGCCACCGGGTGGTTCACCGCCGGGTTGCAGCCGGTGAGGATCACCACGTCGGCCTCGCTGGCCTGCATAAAGGAGGCGGTCACCGCGCCGGAGCCGATGCACTCCATCAGCGCCGCCACCGAGCTGGCGTGGCACAGCCTCGTGCAGTGATCCACATGGTTGGAGCCGAAGCCGGTACGCACCAGCTTCTGGAACAGCCAGGCCTCCTCGTTGGAGCACTTGGCGCTGCCGAAGCCGGCCAGCGCCGCCGGGCCGTGGGCCGCCTTGAGGTCGACGAGCCCCCGGGCGGCGAGGTCCAGGGCCTCCTCCCAGCTCGCCTCGCGGAAGTGGGTCAGGGGATTCACCGGATCGAAGTCCGGATCGATGCCCTTGGCCACCCCGGGCTTGCGAATCAGCGGCGTGGTCAGCCGCGACGGGTGACGCGGGTAGTCGTAGCCGAAGCGCCCCTTGACGCACAGGCGGTTCGCGTTGGAGGGGCCGTCGCGCCCCTCCACGAAGAGGATCTCGTCGTCCTTGATATGGTAGGTGAGCTGACAGCCCACGCCGCAGTAGGGACACACCGAATCGACCTGGCGGTCGGCCGCCGCGGAGTCGCCATGGCCCGCCTGGTCGACCAGGGTGGCAGGCATCAGGGCCCCGGTGGGGCAGGCCTGGACACATTCGCCGCAGGCCACGCAGGTGCTGTCGCCCATGGGGTCGTCGAAGTCGAAGACGATCTTCGAGGCCGAGCCGCGGTGGGCCAGGCCGATGACGTCGTTGACCTGCACCTCGCGACAGGCCCGCACGCAGAGGTTGCACTCGATGCAGGCGTCGAGATTGACGCGCATGGCGGAGTGGCTGTCGTCGTGGCCCTGCGCATGGCCCTTCGCATCGGTGAGTGAGTCCTCACGGGGGGCCACATGATGCACCGCGCCCTCGCGACGGGTCGGCAGCCGCTCACGCACCGCCGTGGCGTCGATGGCCAGCTGGTCGGCCATGGCCCAGAAGTGGCTGGAACGGTCGGGGCTGTCGTCGCGCGCCGGCTGGTCGACCAGCAGCAGCTCCATGACGCCTTCCCGGGCGGTGCGCGCCCGCTCGGAGCTGGCGCTCTTGACCACCATGCCCGGCGCCGCCTCGCGCAGGCAGCTGGCCGCCAGGGTCCGCTCGCCCTCGATCTCCACCATGCAGGCGCGGCAGTTGCCGTCGGCGCGGTAGCCGCTGGCGTCCTTGAAGCAGAGGTGCGGAATGGTCTCGCCGGCGCGCTTGGCCACCTGCCAGAGGGTCTCGCCCCGGTAAGCGCTCACTTCCACGCCATCCAGGGTCAGGGTAAAGCCTGTGCTTGAGCTCGGTTCGGTCATGCTCATCTCCCTTACCCCTTGACGATCACGTTCTGGGCGGCGAGTTCACCGCGGAAATCCTTGAGCAGCCCCAGCACCGGGTTGGGGGCCGCCTGACCGAGGCCGCAGATGGAGGCGTCCATCATCACCTGCGACAAGCGGGTCAGGGTCTCGGCGTCCCATTCGTCGCCCTCGAGCAGGGTCAGCATCTTCTCGGTGCCCACCCGGCAGGGGGTGCACTGGCCGCAGGACTCGTCGGCGAAGAAGGCCAGCAGGTTGGTGGCCACGGCGCGCAGGTCGTCCCGGTCGGAGAGCACCATCACCGCCGCCGAGCCGATAAAGCAGCCGTGCTCCTGGAGGGTATCGAAGTCCAGGGGGATATCCGCCTTGGCGGCCGGCAGGATGCCCCCGGAGGCACCGCCGGGCAGGTAGGCGGCCAGGCGATGGCCCTCGGCCATGCCACCGCAGTACTCCTCGATGAGCTCGTTGAGGGTGATGCCCGCCGGGGCCAGATGCACCCCGGGGCGCTTGACCCGGCCGGAGACCGAGAAGCTGCGCAGCCCCACCCGGCCATGGCGGCCCTGGCTCGCGAAGGCCTCGGCGCCGCGCTGCCAGATCAGCGGGATCCAGTAGACGGTCTCCACGTTGTTGACCAGGGTGGGGCAATCGAAGAGGCCCTTCTGGGCGACGAAGGGCGGACGATGGCGAGGCTTGCCCGGCTTGCCCTCCAGGGACTCGATCATCGCCGACTCCTCGCCGCAGATATAGGCGCCGGCGCCACGCCGCACCACGATATAGCCCGACGCCACCAGGCCGGCGGCCTCGAGTTCGGCGATGGCCTCGCGCAGCACGGCATGCAGGCCCGGGTACTCGTCGCGCAGGTAGATATAGAGGGCCTCGGCCTCCACCGCCCAGGCGCTGACCAGGGCCCCTTCCAGGAAGCGGTGCGGCGCCCGCTCCAGGTAGTAACGATCCTTGAAGGTGCCGGGCTCGCCCTCGTCGGCGTTGATGGCGCAGTAGCGCGGGCCCGCCTCGGCACGCACGAAGTGCCACTTCTTGAAGGTCGGGAAGCCGGCGCCGCCCAGGCCGCGCAGGTTGGCCTGCTGCATGGCTTCCATCAGCGCCTCTACCGTCACCGCGCCGTCGTGGCAGGCCTGCAGCAGCTCGAAGCCGCCCTCGCAGCGGTAGGCGTCGAGGCGCTGCCAGTCGATGGCCTCGGGATGCGTCTCGCCGGCGTCGATGGCCGCCCGCACCCGGGCCGCATCGGCCCGGCCCAGGTGGCGATGGCCCACCTCCACCACCGGCGCCGTGTCGCAGCGCCCCATGCAGGGCGCCCGCAGTACCCGCACCGCCTCGGCGTCCAGGCCCGCTTCCAGCTCGGCGCGCAGCACCTCGGCGCCGGCCAGCTGACAGGAGAGCGAGTCGCAGACGCGGATGGTCAATGCCGGGGGGGCCTGCTGGTCGTCATGCACCACGTCGAAGTGGGCGTAGAAGGTCGCGGTCTCGTAGACCGCCGCCATGGGCAGGTTCATGAAGCTGGCCAGGGCACGCAGCTCCACCATCGACAGATGGCCCCGGGCATCCTGGATGACATGCAGGTGTTCGATCAACAGGTCGCGGCAGCGCAGCGAGGCATCCTGGCGCTCGTCGCCGAGCAGCTCACGCAGCCCGGCCAGGGCGGCGGGGTCGAGCTCGCGGCCACGGGGCTTGCCGCGGAAGCGGCGCGTGGGGGTCACGGTCTGGACGGTCATGATGGGCTCGTTGTTATCGGTGGTACCTCAATTATCGGCATGGTGGCACCACCACCGCCACTGGGCAATCGTCTGCGCCAGCCGGGCGAGCGAGCTGATATGTCGATGTCGCTCTGAGTTAGTCCCTCCACCACCATGGGCCACCTTCTTCGCCGTCGCCCTCGGGGTGGATATGCGGAGGTCGCTTTCACGACACCTCCCGCGGCGAACAGCGCCAAGAATGCCCCGGGCTCCCCGCGTCTCGACAGGGGCACCCGTGACAATAACAACGAGGGCTTTCCATGAAGCAAGACGATGCGCCGGTCTTGACCGCCGGCCAAGACAACAAGCAGATCATGGGGCTGGACTTCCACAACCCCGTCTTCCCTCTCTCCGCCCTGGCCATCCTGGCCTTTATCCTCTACGCCCTGATCTACCCCGATGCCGCCAATAGTCAACTCGGCGCCGCCCGCGGCTGGTCCATCGAGCATTTCGACTGGCTGTTCATGATCGCCGGCAACTTCTTCGTGATCTTCTGCCTGGCGCTGGTGCTGCTCCCGGTGGGCCGTATCCGCCTGGGTGGCGCCCAGGCGCGTCCGGAGTACTCCCGGCTCTCCTGGTTCGCCATGCTGTTCGCCGCCGGCATGGGCATCGGCCTGATGTTCTGGAGCGTGGCCGAACCGGTGGCCTACTACACCGACTGGTACGGCACGCCGCTGAATGCCGCCGCCGGCACCGCCGAGGGGGCCAGCGCCGCCATGGGCGCCACCATGTTCCACTGGGGCCTGCACCCCTGGGCCATCTACGGCGTGGTCGGCCTGTCGCTGGCCTTCTTCGCCTACAACCGCGGCCTGCCGCTGACCCTGCGCTCCGCCTTCACGCCCCTGCTGGGCCGGCACACCCGGGGCTGGATCGGCCACACCATCGATATCGTGGCGGTACTGGCCACCATCTTCGGCCTGGCCACCTCCCTGGGCTTCGGCGCCTCCCAGGCCGCCGGCGGCCTGGCCTATCTGTTCGATATTCCCAATACCCTGGGCACCCAGATCGCCATTATCGTGCTGGTCACCGTGGTGGCGCTGTTCTCGGTATGGCGCGGCATCGACGGCGGGGTGAAGCTGTTTTCCAATATCAATATGGTGATCGCCCTGGTCCTGCTGCTGTTCGTGGTGTTCACCGGCGGTACCCTGCTGTTCGTCAATGGCCTGGTCACCACCACCCTGGATTACCTGGAGCATATCGTGCCGCTCTCCAACTGGATCGGCCGCGATGACACCACCTGGTACCACGGCTGGACGGTCTTCTACTGGGCCTGGTGGATCTCCTGGTCGCCCTTCGTCGGCATGTTTATCGCCCGGGTGTCTCGCGGTCGCACCGTGCGGGAATTCCTCACCGCCGTGCTGCTGGTGCCCACCCTGGTCACCATCGTCTGGATGAGCGCCCTCGGCGGCACCGCCCTGCGTCAGTCCGCCGAGGGCGTCGGCGAGCTGGCCAACGGCATCGGCGATGTCTCCCTGGCGATGTTCCATATGCTCGAGCAACTGCCGCTGACCACCCTGACGTCCAGCCTGGCGATCGTCCTGGTGCTGGTGTTCTTTATCACCTCTTCCGACTCCGGCTCCCTGGTGATCGACAACATCACCGCCGGCGGCAAGACCGATGCACCGCGCAGCCAGCGGGTCTTCTGGGCCACCCTGGAAGGGGTGATCGCCGGCGTCCTGCTCTACGGCGGCGGCAGTACCGCCCTCAGCGCCCTCCAGGCGGGCGCCGTGGCCACCGGCCTGCCCTTCACCCTGGTGCTGCTGGTGATGTGTCTCAGCCTGGCGCTGGGTCTGCGCCAGGAGCAACGCAACCAGCGACTGGCCACCACCTGACGCCGTTTTCCCCACATGACGGATACCCTGCCGGGGGAGGAGCGTTGGCGACTCCCCTGGCATTCCTTGTATAAAGCGTCACAATATTAGGGTGTCATGGCGTCTGATGAACAATCACAATGGATGCCGACCCAGGAGGGCAATATGTACAAGAAGATCATGGTGCCGGTGGACCTGGCTCACCTCGACCAGCTGTCCAAAACATTGCAGGTCGTCGCCGATCTCGCCAACTTCTACCAGGCCGAGGTCTGCTATGTGGGAGTCACCGCCTCGACCCCGGGCAGCCTGGCCAGGACCCCGGAAGAGTACCAACAAAAACTCGATGCCTTCGCCAAACAGCACACCTCCGAGCATGGCCAAGCGGTCAGCGCTCGAGTGGTGATCAGTCACGACCCCGCCGTCGATCTCGACGATGTCCTGGTCCAGGCGATCGAGGACGTCGGCGCCGACCTGGTGGTCATGGGCACTCACCTGCCCCGCCACCTGGACGCCCTTCTGCCGGCGCATGGCGGCAAGGTCGCGACCCATACTCAAGCGTCCATCTTCCTGGTACGCGCTTAAGCTTCGAAGTCCTAAAGACGGAGAATATCTGTGGCTACACATTCCAACGATCCCAATGCCAGGGAACGGAGCCAAGGCTCCGAAGGCATCCCGGCCCCGGAAGGGCCGGCGAACCTGATCGATACCGACTATGTGATCGGCCAGGACAATATTGCGTCATCCAAGTTCGGCATCAACTTCGATCTCCACGGCAAGGTCTTCACGGTCTCGTCCCTGGTGATCCTGGTCTTCGTGATCCTGACCCTGGCCCTGCAGGCCGAGATTGAGCCGATCTTCGACGCCATTTTCTCTTTTCTCACCGGCAACCTGAGCTGGGTATTCCTGCTCGGGGGTAACATCTTCGTGCTGGTCAGCCTCGGCATCATCCTGTCGCCGCTGGGCAAGGTACGCATCGGCGGCGCCCACGCCACCCCCGACTTCTCCTACGCCGGCTGGTTCGCCATGCTCTTCGCCGCGGGGATGGGCATCGGCCTGATGTTCTATGGCGTCTCCGAACCCCTCTCGCATTTCGGCACCTCCCTCGGTGGCATCAGCCTGGGCGAGGATGGCGTACGCACCGACTGGGCCCCCTTGGGAGCCGCCGCCGGCGATCCCGAGGGCGCCATCAGCCTGGGCATGGCCGCGACCATCTTCCACTGGGGCCTGCACCCCTGGGGGGCCTACGCCATTGTCGGCCTGTCACTGGCGATTTTCGCCTACAACAAGGGCTTGCCGCTGACCATGCGCTCCATCTTCTACCCGCTCCTGGGGGAGCGCGTCTGGGGTTGGCCGGGGCATGTGATCGATATCCTGGCGGTGTTCGCCACCCTCTTCGGCCTGGCCACTTCCCTGGGCCTCGGTGCCTCTCAGGCGGCGGCTGGTCTGAGTTACCTGTTCGAGGTGCCCAATAGCAACGTCACCATGGTGCTGTTGATCGTCGGTATCACCGCGGTTGCCCTCGGCTCGATCATGCTCGGCGTCGACAAGGGCGTACAGCGCTTGTCGCAGATCAATATGGTGCTGGCCTTCCTGCTGCTGGCCTTCGTGATTATCGTCGGCCCGACCCTGCTGATCGCCACCGGTTTCTTCGAAAACCTGGTCGCCTACGCGGTTAACTTGCCGGCGCTCTCCATGCCCTTCGGCCGTGAGGACGCCAACTTCAGCCAAGGCTGGACCGCCTTCTACTGGGCCTGGTGGATCTCCTGGTCACCGTTCGTCGGCATGTTTATCGCCCGCGTCTCCCGCGGTCGCAGCGTACGTGAGTTCCTGACCGCCGTGCTGCTGGTACCGACACTGGTCTCGGTGCTGTGGATGACCGCCTTCGGCGGCACCGCCATCGACCAGGTCATCACCGATGGCTTCGAGGGCGTTCAGAATGCCGCCCTGGAGATCAAGCTGTTCGAGATGCTCGGTCAGCTACCGCTCTCCGCCATTACCTCCTTCGTGGGGATCGTGCTGGTGATCGTGTTCTTCGTCACCTCCTCCGACTCCGGCTCCCTGGTGATCGACTCCATCACCGCCGGCGGCAAGGTGGACGCGCCCAAGCCCCAGCGTATCTTCTGGGCGATCATCGAAGGCGCCATCGCCATCGCCCTGCTGCTGGGTGGTGGCCTGACCGCCCTGCAGACGGCATCGGTCTCCACCGGCTTGCCCTTCACCCTGGTGCTGCTGGTCGGCTGCTATGCCCTGCTCAAGGGGCTGATGAGCGAGCCTCGCGGCTGATCGCCGTTCGACGAGCACGGCAACATGACCAGGGCGGCCTTCGGGCCGCCCTGGTTTTTTATGCTTCATTAAAAAGGTTCAACGCATTCTGGCGTGAACACCATGGTGGGATCTCGGTTAAAGCCAATTCCTGCCTTGGCACAAGGCCGCCGGGGTAGTAGGAGCCTGCTTCAGCAGGCGATGGGGAAGCAGGTGTAAATCGGCCAAGCCGGCCAAAATCGCCGGCTAAAGCCTGCTCCTACAATGGCTTGCTGGAGATCGACCATGTCGTGGCTTCACGCTGATCTGCGATGAGCCTAAAAAAGGGGATTAGCTCCACAGGCTGCCGATCGGCGTCTCCGGACGGTAGTGATTGGCGACCTGGGCCTGGAGCAGCTCGGCGGTCGCCAGGGCATCGATCAGCGCATGGTGCCCCTGATAGGGAGGCAGGCCGTAGCGCTCACGGCTGTTGTGCAAACGGATGGAGACCGGCGGGCGCCCCATCCAGCGGCGGAAGCGCGCCCACAGCGACTGGCGATGGATGCGCGCCTCCAGTGACATGGTATCGATCACCGGAAACTTGAGCTCCTCCCCCAGCCGACCCTGGATCGCGGAATTGAGGAAGGGACGCTCGATATGCCGGTAGTGCACCACCGCCAGGCGCCCGCTGAGCTCCGCCAGCAGGTCATCGAGGATCGCCTCCAGGTCTGGCGCCTCGGCCACCTCGGAGTGGGTGATGCGATGCAAGGCCACCGACTCGCGATTCAGCGGCCGCGGCGGGCGCACCACCCAGTAACGCCGCTCGGCCAGGCAGATGCGGTTCAGGGTAAAGGGCACCAGGCCGATGCTGACGATGGCGTGGCGACTGACATCCAGGCCGGTGGTCTCCATGTCCAGGGCCACCAGGGTGGCGTCGCCGATGGGCGTCTGGGGGTCCAGGGTGCCGGCGGCAAAGTAGCGGGCCAGGCGCGGCTCCTTGCACACCGAGGCCCGCCCCTTCAGGTACTCGGGCCAGCGCTGGCGATCGGGTTCGGGGCCGCGCAACGAGACCATCCTAGCGCCCCCGGGACGGAATCGGATAGCGGAACTTCATGAACTTCTGGGCGTTGCTGAGCACCTGGAAGGCCTCCTTGAGGTTATGCCGCTCGCTATCGGAGACATTGGCCGGCTCGATATTGTTGTCCGGCTCGCGCTCCTCCTCGATATCGATCACCTGGTGACGAATGCGCACCATGGCGATGAATTCCAGGGCGTAACGGATCTTGTCGCCGGTGCCGGCGGGCAGCAATTGGGTCCTGGCGATATCATCCAGGCGCTCGAAGGAATTCTGGGCCCGGGAGCCGCAGGCCAGGGCATGGACCCGGATCAGGTCCACCATGGGCGCGGTGCCGCGCCGCTTGAGGTTAATGGAGTTGTTCTGCTTGCCGTCCTTCTCCATCACGAAGGTGCGGAAGAAGCCCAGGGGGGGCGTGCGATTCAGGGCATTGCGGGCCATGGCGGCGAGGAACAGCGGGCTCCTCGCCGCGTGCTCCGCCACCAGGTCCTGGAGCTGCTCGACGAAGGCCTCCTCGCCGTAGACGCTGTCCAGGTCGAAGAAGATCGAGCTGTGCAGCAGGTGCTCCGGGTTGGGGTTGTCGATCCAGTCGCTGAAGTAGCGCTTCCACACCGCCAGAGGCTGTCGCCACTTGACGTTGGTGGCCATGATATCGCCCTTGCAGTAGGTATAGCCGCAGGCATCCAGGCCATCGGAGACCCGCTGAGCCAGGGCCAGGAAATAGGCATCGTGCTGCGCCGGGTCGAAGGCGTCGTCGAGCACCAGGGCATTGTCCTGGTCGGTGACGATACTCTGTTCATTGCGGGCCATGGAGCCCATGGCCATGAAGCAGTAGGGCACCGGCGGCGGCCCCAGTTCCTCCTCGGCCAGCTCGAGCAGGCGCCGGGTGAAACTGCGGCCGATGGTGGAGAGGGCGCTGCCCACCATCTGCGAATTGGCCCCCTCGTGGACCATACGCACGAAGGCGGCGCGCACATCCGGCTCCAGCCGCGCCAGCCCCTTGGGGCCGGGCTGGCTGAAGATATTGCTGACCAGGTAGAGGCTGGAGTGGGTCTCGTAGCGAATGATATCCGAGAGGTGCAGCACCCCCAGGGGCCGGCGGCGATACAACACCGGCAGGTGGTGCACGTTGTTGCGCAGCATGCTGAGCATCGCCTCGTGCACCGACTCGTCGGACTGGATGGTGATCAGCGCCTCGGTCACCACCTCGCCCAGCGGCGTGGCGGCGCTGAGCCCTTCCGCCAGCACCCGGTTGCGCATGTCCTGATCGGTGAGGATGCCCACCAGGGTATGGGACTCTCCCTGGCTGTCGACGAAGGTGCGCCGCGGGTCCTCCTCTTCGCCGGGATCGGCGATCACCAGCACCGAGGAGACGTTCTCCTCGTGCATGCGCCGCGCCGCCTCCTGGACACTGGCATGCACATCGACCATCAGCGGCTTGCGGGTGAGCAGCTTGCGCACCCGGGTGATCATCATGTCGTTGCTCTTGTGCTGCTCCTCCACCACCGCCTTGAGCCGCGAGCGCCCCAGCTCCACGAAGTCGGCGAAGTGATCGTCCACCTCGCAGAGGCGCTGGAAGATCTCGTCGGGCACGAAGTAGATCAGGGTGTCTTCGATGGCGGTGGCGGGAAAGCGCACCCGGTGATTCCGCAGCAGGCTGAACTGGCCGAAGATATCGCCCTCGCCCAGGCAGTTGTAGAGGTCGCCGTTGCGGCGGTAGATCTCCACGGCGCCGCTGCGAATATAGAGCAGCTCGTTGAGGGGCTCGTCGAGGCTGAGGATCTCGGTGCCGGCCTTGAAGTAGCTGACCTCCACCTGCCCGGCCAGCTCGTCGAGCAGGTCGTCGGAGAGCCCGTCGAAGGGCGCGTGGCGCGACATATGCTCGCGGACTTCCAGCAGTTCCACTTCCATGGGGCAAGGCCTCCGGCTCCGACGCTTTGACCGTTCAGTCTCCATTGGCCCCGTCGTCCTGTAAACCCCCGCCGGCATTCCGAAAACGACGCCCGCCCAACGCAGGACGGGGCCGCCCGAAGGCGGCCCCGTCAGAGACAGACAGCGGCTGTCAGCGTATCCGAGGGCTCAGGATTGCGCCTCGGCCATCGCCTGCACCCGCTCCAGCAGCTCCGGGTCCTGCTGGATGGCCTGGCCGATGGCGTTGAAGGTAGCCACCTCGAGCCCCGTGGCCTCGACTTCCTCGACCATCCGCTCGTTGGCCTCCAGGCGGATCTCCTGCTGGGCGGCCTCATCCTCGGCGGCCTGCAGGCGCTGGGTGTACTCCTGGGAGATGGCGGCGATCTCCTGGGAGGCATCGGCGAACTGCTGCAGCTGATCGTCGGAGAAGTTCTGGGCCGCCTGGGCCTGCGGCTGAGCGGCCTGGGTGGCCGGGTCTTCCTGGGCCATGGCCCCGGTAGCGGCCATCAGGCCGGCGCTCAGCAGTGCGGCGGAAAACAGGGCGGTCATGCGTTTCATCCAATACCTCCGGGGGAACTGACAATGTATGCGCCCAGTGTGACGGCATCATCCGCATGAGGTTCCCCTTTTTGTGTAACGCCTGGAAACACAAGGTGATATCAACCTTACATCCGTCGCCATTCGGCGATACCCCAAAACGGCAGGCCCCCGGCGGAAGCTCCGCCGGGGGCCTGGGAGGCCGAACCTCGCCGCGGCTTAGCGCAGCACGCCTTCCTCGTTGAGCAGCTTGAGGATCGCCTCGGCGCCCTGCTCCGCCGAAACGCCCTCGAGCACCTGGCCGCTGCCACCCTCCGCCTTGGCGGCGGCGGCCTTGAAGCGGTCCCGGGCCGAGGCGGCCTTGACGATCTTCAGGCGCTTGGGCCGCTTGCGGGCCGGGGCCAACTGCCACTCGGCCAGCTCCCGGTCCGGCTCGGCGGGGACCGGGGTCGCCGCGAGCTCGGCCCGGCGGGCCGGGCCGAAGGCGCTCTGGCGCGCCGCCGGGGCCGCCGCATCCACGCTGACGATGGCCGGCAGGCGCACCTTGAGGCGCCGCCGCTGACCCCGGGGCAGGGCCTGGAGCAGGGTCGCCACGCCATTCTCGACCTTCTCCACCGCGGCCAGGCCATTGACCAGCGGCCAGCCCAGGCGCTCGGCCAGGGCATAGGGCAAGAGCCCCGAGCCCTCGCCGCGCTCCGCCCGGGCGCCGGTGATCACCAGCTGCGGCGGCGCCGCGGCCAGGTGCTCGGCCAGGGCCGGGATGGCATCGCTGCCCTCGGCCTGCTCCAGCAGGGTCAGACTCTCCAGCCCCATCCCCAGGTAGCCCCGCAGCGCCGACTCGCTCTCCTCGCTACGCGGGCCGGCGTGCAGCAGGCCGACCCGGCTGCCGGGCAACTGGCGCTCCAGGCCCAGGGCCAGCTCCAGGCCCCGGGCATCCTGATCGGCGCGACGGGCGCGCCCGGTGATGGGGTGGCGCCCCACCGAGACCAGTACCGCCACCTCGATTCCCTGCTGCTCAGGCCGCATCGCGCTGCCCTCCTCGCTGCTGTTCCACCATGGCCACCAGGGCGGCGAGGATCTCGGCGCTATCGCCGATCACCGCCAGGTCGGCGCGCTTGATCATGTCACACCCGGGGTCGAGGTTGATGGCCACCACCTTGTCGCAGGTCTGGATGCCCTGCAGATGCTGGATGGCCCCGCTGATGCCCACCGCCAGGTAGACCCGGGCGGTGACCCAGGTACCGGTGGCGCCCACCTGGCGGTGGCGCGCCATAAAGCCGTCGTCCACCGCCACGCGGGAAGCGCCTTCCGTCGCCCCCAGTACCTTGGCGGCGTGATGGAAGCCGTCCCAGTCCTTGACGCCGTTGCCGCCGGAGAGGATGAACTCCGCCTCGGCGAGCGCCACCCCGGCGGGGTCCACCGCCACCTGGCCCAGGTCCTCGATCCGCGAGAAGGCGCTGGGGATGCTCTCCGTGAGGTACAGCGGCTCGGCGGCGTGACGGGTCTCGTCCACCGGCTCGGCGCACTCGGCCAGCGCCAGGGCGACCCTGGGCAGGGGGCGCTGGATATCCAGGCTCTCCGCCGCGCCGCGGGCGGTGCAGCGCCAGCCCAGCGGCGTCTCGGCGTCGGCCTCGATCTGCCAGACGCCGGTGGCGGGGCGTTCGCCCCTCCCCTCATTCAAGCGCAGCGCCAGGCGCCGCCCCAGGTCGGCCCCGCCCAGGGGCGAGTCGGGCAGCAGCCAGTGCCGCGGCGCCAGCTCCCGCTCCACGGCGGTCAGCGCCGCCAGCCGCGCCTCGGGGGCGAAACCGGCGTAGGCGTCGTCATCGAGGTGCAGCAGGCGGTCGATGCCCGCCTCGCCGAAGGCGTCCTCCTTGTGCTCGCCGAAGACCACGGCCAGCACGGCGCCGGGGCGTTCCGGGTCGGCATCGGCCAGGCGCCGGGCCAGGCCCAGCAGGTCCTTGTCGTGGGCGGAGAGGCGTCCGCCGGAGAGCTCCGGCACCACCGCCACCAGGAAGGCCGGGGCCTCGATGGTGACGTTGCGGCGACTGTCCTGGGCCGCCTGGCGGGCCGCACCCGCCGCCTGACCGCCCTGCTGGGCGCCGCTGCGGTCGATGCGCTTGATGCCATTGGGGCCGATAAAGCCGATGGCGCGGGGATTCTTGCGAATCACCCCATGGGGGCCCAGCCACTCGCTGGCGGCGCCGCCCCCGATGCCACCAAGGGCGGCGACCACGCTGGCGTGCTCGGGATGCAGGCGGTTACGGGCGATCCACTCGCGGCGTGGATCGCGACGACGAATCTCGCTCATCAGATCACCTCCTCGGCGGTCTTGCCGGCGTTGCGGCGGCTCGCATCGACCGCCTCGACGGCGGGGCGCGCCACCAGGGCATCGGCCACCAGCTCGGCGATATCGCGGACCTCGGCGCTGGCATCCACCACCCCCTCGAGCATCGCGGTGCACTGGGGACAGCCCACCGCCACCAGCTCGGCGCCGCTCTCCTTGACGTCGTTCATGCGCATATCGGGGATCCGCCGCTCACCGGGAATATCGGTGATCGGCGCCCCGCCGCCACCGCCGCAGCAGCGCGAGCGGAAGCCGGAGCGTTCCATCTCCTTGACCTCGATGCCCAGCGCCTTGAGCACGTTGCGCGGTGCCTCATACTCGCCGTTGTAGCGGCCCAGGTAGCAGGGGTCGTGGTAGGTGACGCTGCCGCCCTTCCAGGGGGCGAAGGCCAGCCGGCCGGCGTCATAGAGCTCGGCGATAAAGGTGCTGTGGTGGCGCACCTCGTACTGTCCGCCCAGCTCGCCGTACTCGTTGCCCAGCACATGGAAGCTGTGGGGGTCACAGGTGACGATGCGCTGGAAGCGGTACTTCGCGAGGGTGGCGATATTGCGCTTGGCCAGCGACTGGAAGGTCGCCTCGTCGCCCAGGCGCCGCGCCACGTCGCCGCTGTCGCGCTCCTCGGTGCCGAGCACCGCGAACTCCACCTCGGCGGCACGCAGCACCTTGACCAGGGCCCGCAGGGTGCGCTGGTTGCGCATATCGAAGGCCCCATCGCCCAGCCACAGCAGCACTTCGGCCTGCTTGACGTCGGCCATCAGCGGCAGGTTGAGGTCCGCCGCCCAGTGCAGCCGCGAGCCGGGATCGAAGCCGCCGGGGTTGTCGGTGGCGATCAGGTTGTCGAGCACCTCGGCGCCCTTGTTGGGGGTCTGGCCCCGCTCCAGGGTCAGGTGGCGGCGCATGTCGACGATGGCGTCCACGTGCTCGATCATCATCGGGCACTCTTCCACGCAGGCGCGGCAGGTGGTGCAGGACCACAGGGTCTCGGCGTCCACCAGGGCCTTGCCCTCACGCGCCACGATGGGCCCATGGGGGGTGCCCTGGTGCTCGCCCACCGGCTTGCCGGGGTAGGGAGAGCCGGCGTAGTTGGCATCGCTGCCCCCGGCCAGGCCCACCACCATGTCCTGGATCAGCTTCTTGGGGTTGAGGGGCTGGCCGGCGGCGAAGGCCGGGCACACCGCCTCGCAACGCCCGCACTGCACGCAGGCGTCGAAGCCGAGCAGCTGGTTCCAGGTGAAGTCGGCGGGCTTCTCGACGCCCAGCGGCGCCGCCTCGTCGTCCAGGTTCAGCGCCTTGAGGCCGGTGGAGCGATTGCCCTCGCCGAAGCGCTCGGCGCGGCGGTGGAAGGCCAGGTGCAGGGCGCCGGCGAAGGCGTGCTTCATGGGCCCGCCCCAGGTCATGCCGAAGACCATCTCGCCCAGGCCCCAGACCACCACGGCGGTCAGGGCCAGCGCCAGCAGCCAGTGGCCGAAGTCGGCGGGCAGGATGCCCACCGCCGGCAGGGTGATGGCGAAGACGCTCAGGGAGAAGGCCATCAGGCTCTTCGGCAGGCGCATCCAGGGGCCCTTGGAGAGGCGCGCGGGCGGGTTGCGCCGGCGCCGGGCCACGAACAGGCTGCCCACGAACATGGTGGCGCTGGCCGCCAGCAGCAGCCAGCCCAGCACGCCCTGGGCGAGCCCGAAGCCATGCACCAGGATCATCAGCACGGCGGCGGCCACGAAGCCACCGGCGGTGGCCACGTGGGTGTTGGACATCACCTTGTCGCGCCCCACCACATGGTGCAGATCGACCAGGTAACGGCGCGGCATGGCCGCCAGGCCCTTGAGCAGCGGCACGGCGGAGGGCCGCCCCTGGCGCCACAGGCGAACACGCCGCCAGGCGCCGATCACCGCCAGGCCCAGGGCGGCGAAGATAAGTATCGGCAGTAGGGTATCGAGCATGCTGGTAACCTCAGCTTGGCCTGTCGGATGCGCTCGCCCTCGGCTCGCTTATCCGACCTACGTTCCCGCAGGTCGGATAAGCCGAAGGCGCACCCGACGTTCCGAAGGCGACTCTGGCGTTAGAAGTCCTTGCAGATCCGCAGGGCGTCGTAGATGGCCGCGTGGGTGTTGCGCGGCGCGGTGCAGTCGCCCAGGCGGAACAGCAGGAAGCCGTCGCCCGCCTCGCTCAGGCAGGGCTGGGGCTGGATGGCGTAGAGCGCCTCCAGGTCCAGCTGGCCCTTGTTGCGGGACTGCTCCTTGAGGGCGTAGTAGAGGCCCTCGTCGGGACGCACGCCGTTCTCGACCACCACCTGGTCGACCACCCGCTCCTCCAGGGCGCCGGTGTACTCGTTCTCGAGCACCGCCACCAGGCCATCGCCCTCCCGGTAGACCTTATGCAGCATCAGGTCGGAGGTCATGATCACCTCCTTCTCGTAGAGGCTGCGGTAGTAGGTCGGGAAGGTGGTGCCGCCCACCGCCGCGCCCGGCTTGATGTCGTCGGTGACGATCTCCACCTTGGCGCCCTTGTCGGCCAGGTAGTCCGCCGCCGAGACGCCGGAGAACTCGCAGATGGCGTCGTAGATCAGCACGTTCTTGCCCGGGGCCACCTTGCCGGAGAGCACGTCCCAGGTGCTGACCACCAGGCTCTCCTCGGGATTCTTCGAGTAGCCCCACTCCGGGAACTGGCTGAGGAAGGGCTGGCCGCCGGTGGCCAGCACCACGATATCCGGACGCAGGTCGAGCAGGGTCGCCTCGTCGGCGCGGGTGCCCAGGCGCAGGTCGACATTGAGACGCGCCAGCTCCAGCTGATACCAGCGGGTGATGCCGGCGATCTGATCGCGCTGCGGGGCCTGGGCGGCGATGGTGATCTGCCCGCCCAGGCTATCTGCAGCCTCGAAGAGGGTGACGTCATGGCCGCGCTCGGCGGCGACGCGGGCCGCCTCCATGCCGCCGGGGCCACCGCCGACCACCACCACCTTGCGCTTGGGCCCTTCGCTCTTCTCGATGATATGCGGCAGGCCCATGTACTCGCGGGAGGTGGCGGCATTCTGGATGCACAGCACGTCCAGGCCCTGGTACTGGCGGTCGATGCAGTAGTTGGCGCCCACGCACTGCTTGATCTGGTCGATCTGGCCCATCTTGATCTTGGCGATGATGTGCGGGTCGGCGATATGCGCCCGGGTCATGCCCACCAGGTCCACGTAACCGCCTTCCAGGATGCGCTGGGCCTGGTTGGGGTCCTTGATGTTCTGGGCGTGGATCACCGGCACGCTGACCACTTCCTTGATACCCGCCGCCAGGTGCAGGAAGGGCTCCGGCGGGTAGGACATGTTGGGAATGACGTTGGCCAGGGTGTTGTGGGTATCGCAGCCGGAGCCGATCACGCCGAAGAAATCGAGCTGCCCGGTGGCATCGTAGTAGGCGGCGATCTGCTTCATGTCCTCATGGGAGAGGCCGTCCGGGTGGAACTCGTCGCCACAGATGCGCATGCCCACCACGAAGTCGTCGCCGACCTCGGCACGCACCGCCTTGAGCACCTCCAAGCCGAAGCGCATGCGGTTCTCGAAGCTGCCGCCCCACTGGTCCTCGCGCTTGTTGACCCGCGGGCTCCAGAACTGGTCGATCAGGTGCTGGTGCACGGCGGACAGCTCGACGCCGTCGAGACCGCCCTCCTTGGCCCGGCGCGCGGCCTGGGCGAAGTCACCGATGATGCGCCAGATCTCCTCCTCCTCGATGGTCTTGCAGGTGGAGCGGTGCACCGGCTCGCGGATGCCGGAGGGCGACAGCAGGGTCGACCAGTCGTAGCCGTCCCAGCGCGAGCGGCGCCCCATATGGGTGATCTGGATCATGATCTTGCCGCCGTGCTTGTGCACGGCATCGGCGAGATTCTGGAAGTGCGGGATGATCCGGTCGGTGGAGAGGTTCACCGAGCTCCACCAGGCCTGGGGGCTGTCGATGGAGACCACCGAGGAGCCGCCGCAGATGCACAGGCCGCAGCCGCCCTTGGCCTTCTCTTCGTAGTACTTGACGTAACGGTCGGTGGTCATGCCGCCGTCGGTGGCGTGCACCTCGGCGTGGGCGGTGCTGACGACCCGGTTACGGATGGTGAGCTTGCCGATCTCGATCGGCTGGAAGATCGCGTCGAATGCCATGGTTCTCTCTCCTCGTTCCCGGGACTTAGCGGGCGGTGCCGGTCAGCGGCTGGGTCTCGAAATAGCCCACCTCGCAGCCCTCTTCGGCGGCGCTCTGGGTCTGCTCGGCGACGGTGCGCAGGTCGCTGCCGCGGGCGGCGAGGATCTGGTCCATGGCGCCGGCGAACCAGCCGGTGAACATGTACTCGATCTTGCGACCCACCTTGCCCAGCTGGTAGACGAAGGCGCTGTGCTCCAGGCGCACCCGGCAGGTGCCGGCGTCGAGGTCGATGGCCTCGGTGATGAAGTGGCCCCAGCCACGCTGGGAGAGGCGCGTCATGTAGTGTTCGAACACCGCCTCACCCTCGAGGCCGTGCATCTCGGCCTCCTTCTCGCACCAGTGCCAGGCGCTCTTGTAGCCGGCGTGGTAGAGGATCTCGGCGTACTTCTCGGCGCCCAGCGCCTCCTCCACGGCCACATGGTTGTTGATAAAGAAGTGGCGCGGCACGTAGAGCATGGGCAGGGCATCGGTGGTCCAGACGCCGGTTTCGCTATCCACTTCGATGGGCAGTTCGGGGGCCATCTTGGTCACGGGAAGATTCCTCGAGTTGTCGTTATTCAGAGATAGAGAGAAGCAACGGGGATCAGGCGCCCCAGACGTCCTTGAGGACGCGCACCCAGTTCTCGCCCATGATCTTGCGCACCTGGGCCTCGCTGAAGCCGCGACGCAGGAGCGCCTCGGTCAGGTTGGGGAACTCGCCGATGGTGCGGATGCCCTCGGGATTGATGATCTTGCCGAAGCTGGTCAGGCGACGGGCGTAGCCCTTGTCGTGGGTCAGCCACTCGAAGAAGCTCTTGTCGTGGCCCTGGGTGAAGTCGGTACCGATGCCGATGGCATCCTCGCCGACGATATTCATCACGTACTCGATGGCCTCGACGTAGTCGTCGACGGTGGCGTCGACGCCGGCGCGCAGGAAGGGGGTGAACATGGTCACGCCGACGAAGCCGCCGTGGTCGGCGATAAACTTCAGCTCCTCGTCGGACTTGTTGCGCGGGTGCTCCTTGAGGCCGGAGGGCAGGCAGTGGGAGTAGCAGACCGGCTGCTTGGACTCGAGGATCACCTCCTCGGAGGTCTTGGCGCCCACGTGGGAGAGGTCGCACATGATGCCGACGCGGTTCATCTCGGCGACGATCTCGCGGCCGAAGCCGGAGAGGCCGCCGTCGCGCTCGTAGCAGCCGGTGCCGACCAGGTTCTGGGTGTTGTAGCACATCTGCACGATGCCCACGCCCAGCTGCTTGAAGATCTCCACGTAGCCGATCTGATCCTCGAAGGCGTGGGCATTCTGGAAGCCGTAGATGATGCCGGCCTTGCCCTCTTCCTTGGCCCGGGTGATGTCCGCGGTGGTGCGCACCGGGCGCACCAGGTCGCTGTTCTCGGCCATCAGGGCATTGGTCTTGACGATATTGTCGACGGTGGCCTGGAAGCCCTCCCACACCGAGACGGTGCAGTTGGCGGCGGTGAGGCCGCCGCGACGCATGTCCTCGAAGAGCTCACGGTTCCATTTGGCGATGATCAGGCCGTCGATAACGATGGCGTCGTCGTGCAGTTCGCGGGGGGTCATGGAAGGTACTCCGGCAGTGTCGTTGACTTGCCGGCAGCATAGCGCCGCCCCCCTCCCCCCCGGCGCTTGGAAGCGACCGGCAAAATTCCAAAAACGTCAGGGGTGTCGCAATCGCGATAAGGGTCCTCGATCGCCCCGGAATCCGGTCGCGATCGCGTCGTATTTAGCGCTTGGAATAGCCACCGGGGTGGTAGGAGCCTGCTTCAGCAGGCGATCCGGCGGAAAACATCGCCGAGACGCCGGATCGCGGCTAAAGCCGTTCCAGGTAGGCGGCGCCGCCCAGGTTGCGCATCTGCTGGCGAATCCAGGAGGCGCGCTGGGCGACCTCGGCCGAGGGACGCGCCGCGTCGCGGCCCCGGGGGTTGGGCAGGATGGCGGCCAGCAGGCTGGCCTGATGGGGGCTGAGTCGGGCCGCGGAGACGCCGAAGTAGTGCCGGGCGGCGGCCTCCAGGCCGAACACCCCGCTGTCCCACTCGGCGATATTGAGATAGACCTCGAGGATGCGCTCCTTGGGCCAGAGCGCCTCGATCAGCAGGGTGAACCAGGCCTCCAGCCCCTTGCGCACCCAGCTCCGGCCGGTCCACAGGAAGAGGTTCTTGGCGGTCTGCTGGCTCAGGGTGCTGGCGCCGCGCAGCCGGCCGCCGTTGCGGCTGGCCTCCCAGGCGCGGCGTAGCTCCACCAGGTCGAAGCCGCGATGCACGGGGAAACGCTGATCCTCGGCGGCGATCACCGCCAGCTTGGCGTGGTTGGAGAGCTCGTCCCAGGCTCGCCACTGCTGTTCGATGGCGATCGGTTCGCCGGCGATCCACGACTGCACCTTGCGCTCGACCATCACCATGGAGCCGAACACCGGCACCACGCGAAACAGCAGCACCAGCAGCACCGAGACGGCGACGAAGCCGAGCAGGGCGAGCAGCAGCATACGGGGCAGGCGACGAAGCCAGTCGGCGAGCATGGCGGGTCTCATCGAAAAACGGGGGCCCAGTATACGGCAAAGCCGCGCCCCGATAAGGGACGCGGCTTAACGCTGGCGGTGTCGCGAGGGGATGGGTTACAGGGGCACGCTGGCGTAGGTGGGCTCGCCCTTGGCCTGGGCCAACGCCAGCACGGCGCTGGAGACCGGCGCATCGGGGCCGTCGTCGCCCTGGGCCAGGCCGGCCAGGGCCTTGGTGTGGAGCGGCTCGGCGACCGGCGCCCGGGAGCCGATGCCCAGGCGCTCGTCCCGGGGCGGGATACCGAAGTACTCCCGGTAGCACTTGGAGAAGTGCGGGGTGGAGACGAAGCCGCAGGCGGAGGCCACCTCGATGATCGACATCGGCGTCTGCTTGAGCAGCTGGCGGGCCCGGGTCAGGCGCAGCTTGAGGTAGTAGCGGGACGGCGAGCAGTGCAGGTACTTCTGGAACAGCCGCTCCAGCTGGCGCCGCGAGACATCCACGTAGTGGGCCAGCTCGTCGAGGCCGATGGGCTCCTCCAGGTTGGCCTCCATCAGGGCGACGATCTCCAGCAGCTTGGGCTGGGTGGTGCCCAGCACATGCTTGAGGGGCACCCGCTGCTGGTCCTGCTCGCCGCGTACCCGGTCGTAGATGAACATCTCGGAGATGCCAGCGGAGAGCTCGCGACCATGATCGCGACCGATCAGGTTGAGCATCATATCCAGCGGCGCGGTGCCGCCGGAGGCGGTGGCCCGGTCGCGGTCGATGGAGAACAGCCGAGTGGTCAGGGCCACCCGCGGGAAGGCCTCCTGCATGGCGGCCAGGCACTCCCAGTGGATGCTGGTCTCGTAGCCATCGAGCAGGCCGGCGCGGGCCAGGGCCCAGCTACCGGTACACACCGCGCCGAGGCGCCGGGACTGGCGGGCCTGCCCCTGCAGCCAGGCGATATGCTCGCGCTGCACGCTGCGGCTGGGGCCGATGCCGCCGCAGACGATCACCATGTCCAGCGCCAGGGGCATGTTGGTGGCGGCGTCCGGGGTCACCTGGAGGCCATCGCTGGCGCGCACCGGGGCGCCGTCCAGGCTCAGGGTGTACCAGCGGTAAAGCTCGCGACCGGCCAGCTGATTGGCCATACGCAACGGCTCGATGGTTGAGGCCAGGGAAATCAGGGTGAAGTTGTCGAGCAGCAGGAACCCCAGGGTCTGGGGGGAGCTAGCGGCAACGGGGGTGCTGGTGGTCATGGTCGAGTCTCCTCTGAGCCGACGATCGTCATGGCGATCGTTTTATGCTTGTGTCGTCGTGGTCGGCGGCGGCCCCGAAAGCGCCATGGTTGTCGCGTATAGGCAAGCCTTGCGTGAAATGTACCCCCTGTGTCGCGCAGTGACATGACAAATTTGGCTATCAGGAAGCAATAGGTTATTGCACTCAGACAATAACGTCGTTTCTGGATAAGCCGACGTCGCTCCCATTGCGGGAGCTACCCTATCGCCACAGGCGGCCTGGGATCGTCCTGCGGCCGATATCGTTCGGCACAGCCGAACTCCCACAACCCCAGTGGCCACTCAAGCTATTGTGGGAGCGCGGATTCCGCGCGATTTGGCGCCCCAGGCATGACCTCACCTCCATCGCCGATACGTCGGACCGCTGCTGAAGCAGGCTCCTACCACCCCAGTGGCAGTCCCCACCCCGTAGGAGCTGGCTTTAGCCGGCGATTTGGCGCCGCAGTCGCCCCCACCCCGTAGGAGCTGACTTCAGTCGGCGATTGGCGCCGCAGGCGCCCCCTTGGCAGCCACCCACAAAAAAGCGCCGCACAGGGCGACGCCGTAGGGAAAGCTTGGGTCCCGCAACAACGACTCAGCGGTTCTTGTGCAGCCGCTCCGCGTGGTAGCGCAGGTGGTCGTCGATAAAGCTGGCGATAAAGAAGTAGCTATGGTCATAGCCCGGGTGGCGACGCAGGGTCAGCGGGTGGTCGTGCTCGGCACACACCGCCTCCAGGCGCTCCGGCTTGAGCTGCTCCTCCAGGAAGTTATCCGCCTCGCCCTGGTCGATAAACAGCGGCTGGCGCGAGGCGCCCTTGGCCACCAGCTCGCAGGCGTCGTACTGGGTCCAGTTGCCCACGTCGTCGCCCAGGTAACCCTGGAAGGCCTTCTGCCCCCAGGGGCAGGCGCTGGGATTGACGATGGGCGCGAAGGCCGACACCGAGCGGAAGCGCCCGGGGTGGCGCAGCGCCAGGATCAGGGCGCCATGGCCGCCCATGGAGTGGCCGCTGATCGACTCGCGACCATTGACCGGGAAGTGCTGACGCACCACCGAGGGCAGCTCCTCGGCCACATAGTCGTACATGCGGTAGTGGCTCTTCCACGGCGCCTGGGTGGCGTTGACGTAGAAGCCGGCACCGGAGCCGAAGTCGTAGCTGTCGTGCTCGCCGGGCAGGTCGGTGCCCCGCGGGCTGGTGTCCGGGCAGACGATGGCGATGCCCAGCTCGGCGGCCAGGCGCTGAGCGCCGGCTTTCTGCATGAAGTTCTCGTCGGTGCAGGTCAGCCCCGACAGCCACCACAACAGCGGCACCCGCTCGCTCTCCGCCTGGGGCGGCAGGTAGATGGCGAAGATCATCTCGCAATCCAGCGCCCGGGAGCGATGCTTGTAGCGCTTGATCCAGCCGCCGAAGCTCTTGGTGGCCGATACCAGTTCCAGGCTTTCAGACATGGTCATCCGTGCTCTCCTTGGGCCCCGCCGTGGCGGGGCCGCCTCTCGAATAAAGTCGCCTTAGTAGTGGAGTACGCTACGGATGCTCTTGCCCTCGTGCAACAGATCGAAGGCCTCGTTGATCTTCTCGAAGGGCATGTCGTGGGTGATGAACTCGTCGATCTTGAGCTCGCCGTTCATGTAGCGGTCCACGTAGCCCGGCAGCTCGCTGCGGCCCTTGACGCCGCCGAAGGCGGAGCCCTTCCAGACCCGGCCGGTGACCAGTTGGAACGGACGGGTGGAGATCTCTTCGCCGGCACCGGCCACGCCGATGATGATCGACTCGCCCCAGCCCTTGTGGCAGCACTCCAGGGCCGAGCGCATCACGTTGACGTTGCCGATGCACTCGAAGGAGTAGTCGACGCCGCCGTCGGTCAGGTCGACGATCACCTGCTGGATAGGATCGGCGTAGTCCTTGGGATTGACGAAGTCGGTGGCGCCGAACTGGCGGGCCAGCTCGAACTTGTCCGGGTTGACGTCGATGGCGATGATGCGGCTGGCCTTGGCCATCTGCGCGCCCTGGATCACCGCCAGGCCGATGGCCCCCAGGCCGAACACCGCCACGGTGGCGCCCGGCTCGACCTTGGCGGTGTTGAGCACGGCACCGATGCCGGTGGTCACGCCGCAGCCCAGCAGGCAGATCTTGTCCAGCGGCGCCTCCTTGGAGACCTTGGCCAGGGAGACCTCGGGCAGCACGGTGTATTCGCTGAAGGTGGAGCAGCCCATGTAGTGGTGCAGGGTCTTGCCCTCGAAGGAGAAGCGCGAGGTGCCGTCCGGCATCAGGCCCTGGCCCTGGGTGGCGCGCACCGACTGGCAGAGGTTGGTCTTGCCGGAGAGGCAGAACTTGCACTTGCCGCACTCGGCGGTATAGAGCGGGATGACATGGTCGCCCGGCTGCAGGCTGGTGACGCCCTCGCCCACCGCCTCGACCACGCCGGCGCCCTCATGGCCCAGCACCGAGGGGAAGAGCCCTTCCGGGTCGGCGCCGGAGAGGGTAAAGGCATCGGTATGGCAGACGCTGGTGGCCGCGATGCGAACCAGCACCTCGCCGGCCTTCGGGCCCTCCACGTCGATTTCGACCAATTCCAACGGCTTGCCGGCTTCCAGGGCAATAGCGGCACGTGATTTCATAGCGGTTCCTCGACAGCGAGTGACACGGTAAAGGGGCGCCAGTTTTCGTACTGAACCTAGGGTGGCGCCGAATACCTGCAGTCTAGGTGATGGGTCGGTGGCGGATAAATCGGGTCGCCGGCACAAGATTATTGTTACTGAGCAACAATCAGCCAAGGGGTCGTCCGTCATGCAACGTTGGGACCGTATCGAAGCCTTCGTCGAAGTGGTGCGCCTGGGCACCTTCTCGGCGGCGGCGCGCCATCTGCAAGTCTCCAACTCCCATGTCAGCCGCCTGGTGGGCCAGCTCGAGAACCAGCTGGGCACCCAGTTGCTCTACCGCACCACCCGCCAGATCCGCCTCACCGATGCCGGCGCCCTCTACTATGAGCACTGCCGCCATCTGTTCGACGGCTTCCGCGAGGCCGAGGCGGCGATCACCGACTTCCAGGCCCGCCCCAAGGGGGTGCTCAAGCTGACCGCCGCCACCACCTTCGGCGAGCGCTTCGTGGCGCCCCTGGTCAACGACTTCCAGCGCCTGCACCCGCAACTGGAGGTGCAGATGCACTTCACCAACCGCCAGGTGGAGCTGATCGACGAGGGCTACGATATCGCCGTGCGCATGGGGGTGCTCAAGGACTCGACGCTGATCGCCCGGCGCCTGTGCGAACGCCGCGAATATGTGGTGGGCTCCCGGGCCTACTTCGAACAGGTCTCGCGCCCGCATAGCCTGGCGGAGCTCAGCAACCACCGCTGCCTGGTCGGCAGCCGCGACTCCTGGCTGTTCGAGGTGGAAGGCGTGCGCCGGGAGATTCGCGTGCAGGGCAAGTGGCGGGCCGACTCCGGCCCCGCCCTGCTGGACGCCGCCCTCAAGGGGCTGGGCCTGGCCCAACTGCCCGACTACTACGTGGAGGAGTACCTGGCCAGCGGCGAGCTGATCTCGGTGCTGGACACCTTCCGTCACCGGGACACCGCCGTCTGGGTCGTCTACCCCCGCCACCGCCACCTCTCCCCCAAGGTGCGGCAGTTCGTCGATCATCTGGTGGCGTATTTGCCGGGGAGCTTGCCGAAACGGAGGGAGGTGGGGGTGGAGGTGTGATGCCCGCAGTGGGGGTGTGTCAGGGGAAGACCGTTACATACAGGTGGGGTTTTGCAACAGCCTCAACGCCGCGTTAAGTGGTGAGCAACGCATACCACTTAACTTAAAGTATTGTTCCGTAAAAGCTAAAGATGAAGCAAAACGAAAATTTCGAGCATTGGAAATCCTCCCTAAACGCTTTATTAAGTAAAAATTTCCCCCACTTCCGCTGAACAAGTGATATCGATCGAAGGACTCAACATAAGACAAACATGACAATGCTTTTCCACCGCTTCTTGAGCTGCTTGCAAAATGTCAGACTCTTGAAAACCACAGCCATGCACTGTAAAGTGCAGGTTTGCCGATTTATATAAACGAGGTTCTGATTCTGTCAGGGTGAAAGTAACCATATTTTCCAAACCCTTAACTTCAAAACCTTGCTCTCTCAGTAACAAGACCACATCCGTCGCACTACATGAACCTAAAGCCGACAATAGAACTTCCGTTGGACAAGGAGCTTTCTCACTTGCAGCATCAACATTAAACGTAAAACCGCCTTCACTTAACACTTTAAAACGACAATCACCATCCCACTTTATATCGACACTCATACTTTCCTACTTTTTATATCACTAGTATTGGTTACACTTGACGCCTGCATAAACGGCGGCTTGTGCGCAGCGAAGCGGAGAAACAGCCGCCCGGTGGAGGGCCTTTAGGCCTGGAGCGTATTTGATTCACTTGTTATTTTGACTTGCCTCGCCCGCATTGGACAAACCCAATTACCAAAACAACCACAAACAGAGCGAGCATAGGAAACAGCACGTAGTCTAAATAGCCTACCAATGCAGAAATCCCAAAGAGCGCAAACAACCAAACGAGAACTGGAGTGAAACAACAGAGCGCTGTAATCACTCCACCAATGGCACCCACCTTTATTAAACGCTTTCCGTTCTTCATATATTTAATGACAGGATTGATCTAGTTGGACGGGGGGCACGGCGTATCACCGTAGGAGCAAAATACACAACAATCACCTTGCTTCGGTTTGAGCAGAGCTCGGCAGCTCTTACATTCATAAAAATACTGACAAGCGTCTTCAGGCATTGTCTCCACCTCCTGATGCCCGCACTCTGGGCACGTTATTTCCGACCTGAGCTTGGGTTTCATAATTCACTTTCCTCGAGAATGGATTTTCCGAAAACATAACGCCCGCATTTGCGGCTGGTTTGGAGCGCAGCGGAAAACCATTCCGAAACATGCGCTTGTTAAATTCAGCCACCTTTGATCTGCTTCGCAAGATTGGCTAGTTGCGATAATATATTTCCTGTTTCGCTTTCCTTGGAATCACTAGAAGAAGAGACTTCAGAAAATACTGTTTTTGCAACATGCACCCTAAGGTCTTCAGCGTTTTTAGAATCCATAAGCTCAACATATGGGTCTAAGGTTGTCAGTATGTGCTGTCGACGCCTATTTGTAATTTCGTTTACGCGATGCTTTCCAGACTCTTTCGCAAAATAAAATGCAGGGACGAAAACCACTAATGAAAGAGGGATTCTGCCAACTACTTTTACCCAGTCAAAAACATAGTTTCCATTTTCAAATATTAATCTTACTTCAGGCAAAACTAAGAAACCAACTCCCAAAAGCATTAAAAGCGACGCAAACAGTCGATATCTATTAGCGACCTTCTCTTCATTATTTGCATAAGAAGAATATGCTCCAGCCTGTAGTGTATTAATGGTAACGCCATAAACTTTGGAAGCATCATCCTGAAGTGTAGTTAATACCTCAATTATTTTACCTGCCTTTAGGGAAAGACTGGCAAACTCCTCATCCACTTTATTTTTATATTTTTCAATATTTTCTTCTGAGCGTTGAGAGTATTCTTCCAGCTCTTTTTCAAACTTCTCAGATCGTGACTTTTCACTTGATTGGTACTGAGTGTTAAATTCAGACGTTTGCTTTTGAATTGTTTGCTCAACATTTTCAATTTGAACGCTCAACTCTGCCAAATTAGCCTCCCTCTTCTCAACCTCACGATCTAATTTAGTAATATATTCAGATAAATCACTAACGGATTTTTCAGTCTCATTTTTATATTTTGATATGTATGACCCGATTGTTTCTGAATATGCACTTACAGATTCTTTGATGTTTTCAGGGCTAATCGCATGTATTGAAGCTGGAGTTTGTTGAAATTGAACAAGAAGCGTATCCGCATGATTATTTGCGTTTGTTAGATGGCCAGAATTTTTATTCCCCTTGTATGCATTGATTTCGTTAATACAATTTTGTGCAGTCTTTTGGAGGTTTGTTAAATGGTTGAATGGAGTTAGTTCAGGGTCAATACTTTCAAAAGCCCCATTCAAATAGGATATTACTTTTCTCAGCCTCGCAACATCCTCAACAATGTCTTCCGTAGCTCCTTCAACAAGGGTCTCATCTTGAGTCAACTCTAATAGGTTAGCCCATACACCTATTAGAGCATGATTATTGAACCTATCTATCCATTTAGACATTACCTGTTCTCCGGTAGGAATTTAACGCCTTAATAACTGGCAATAAAATAGTTGGCTAAAATTAGCGACGAAGGAGCCAAAAGCCAACTGTTTTTTGTCCTTGTTTATTAACTTGTTAGGGTTGTTTTGCCAACTTTCTGTTCAAAATACTTTAAATCGGATGGTTCAATATCAGAACTCAACAGCTCAATTAATTCTGAATTTATCGGATAATAACCACCATTCACGTAGCCAAAACCACCAATGTAGATCTCTTCTGGATTTACTTCACTAGTTATAGAGTATGCGTAACCATCAAAATTATATTTCGACATCATCCTAAGAACAGCGATAAGAGTATTAAAATCGACCTCTCTACTGAAAGACAAATGATTAATTTTAGGGATGTTTTTAGTATTTGTTGTACCAAATATTTTACTTATCGATATATTGCTATCTTTTAACTCTTTTCTTATTGCTTTAAAATCAGGCAGGTAATCACAAAGTGCTATTTTGTAATGAGGTGGCCAAGGATATGTTTTTTCCTTTTCTACGAGGCTTTCAATTTTATTAAAATCGGAGCTCTTTAACTCTGACAAAGTTATTAATTCTGACTTTATCTCAGATATTTCTGACAATATGTTTTCATCCTTAGAGACAGACACATACTCACTGGTACTTTTATCAAGATATTGAGAGCAGTACTCATCTTCTTGTAACTGAGGCCTGAATTTAGTTTGAAGAAGAAAAATGGCTCCTAGAAATACAGGAACATTAATTACGGACGCAATGACTAAAGTCCCTTTTAGCCAAGTCGGCTCACCAATACCTATAGCCGTCCCCAAGAAAGCACCATTTACCAATATCAACCCCACAAGCCAAGCTGCAACCAACTGAATAGGTTTAGTTACTTTATTTGGCTCGATTTTTTGTGTACTCATTTAATCTCCGTAGATTGATACAACCCTAACAGGTATTAGACGGCGCGCTCTATGATTGGATCAACGTGCCGGCACGTTCGTCCGACAAATGCAGCCTGCCGATTGACTACAACCCACTGATTTTCAAATAAATTAATTATAGATTGGCGTCATAAGCAGAATTCGTGCGCCTGCTGCTTTTGCCGATTTCAATCATACTCGGTGGCTAGCTGCTGAGGTGGCGAGGGCTCAAGGCACGCTACCGCCCCTACCCTGCGTCTTATGATGGCGGCCGCCATCCATGCGGTAGTCCCTGCGTGCGTGTTGTCGTCCCTGACCCTCTCAGCGGCCTTAGTAATTCAGAGTAAGCAAGGGTGGTGGGGGATGCAAAGGTTGGGG